>CAZBBC010000009.1:0-79665 GCA_964489835.1 uncultured Calditrichota bacterium | reverse complement strand
CCTGTCCGGCTTTGCCGGACAGGGAGGGGTGGACCGCGCTAGCGGGACGGGGTGGGTAATTCATCAGAAATAATCTATATCCGGTTCATTGCCTTTGTTCACAGGAGTGAGATTATAACGTGAAAAAATCCATTGAACTGATCCAGCTCTATTATGAAATTGCCATGTCTATTGGATTGACCCTGGATCTTAACAAAATGCTCAAAGTTGGTCTTACCTCTTATCTGAAAAATCTGAATTGTATGGCCGGAGCAATTTTACATTTAAAACAGAAGGGTCAAAATAAGTATGCTTACCGAATGATATATACCAGTCCCCGTCATTTTCAGGAGAGTGATGTATATCAGCGGGTGCTTCATCTTCTTTCATCAACGTTTAATCTTAATGAAGTAAATCATTTCAGAAAGAAATTACCATTAATTGGTGGTAATTTAAAAAGTGATTTCTATCATTTACTTGATCTGCCCGGTTTTGGTTTACTTATTCTCATCAAATCTGACCGTGAATTAGATACTCAAATAATTAAATCTATAAGTTCTTTAAACGCAAAACTGGCGGTGGCCTGTAATGCCTGTCTTCAAAATAAGGAGTTGAATAAAGCACATATAAAAACAGTTAAAATTAACCGGGAACTGCGTCAAAAAACGATTGCTCTGGAAAAATCACAAAATGCCTTGAGTGAAAGCGAGAAAAAATTCCGCACAATTTTTGAAAATGTTCAGGATGTTTATTACCAAACCGACTATACGGGTATTATCACGGAGATCAGCCCTTCTATTTCCCGTTATACTGAGAAAAGCCGTGCTGAACTTATGGGCTCACCGATGAATATTATTTATCATGATCCGACCGATCATTCCCGGTTATTTCAGGCCCTTGAGAAAAAAGATGAAATAGAGGATTTTGAAATTCGTTTAAAGGACAGATATGGAAGAGAAGTATTTACTTCCGTTAACGCCCATTTAGTATATGACAGCGACGGAAATGCCACCGCTATTGAAGGATCCATGCGTGATGTCACCGTCAGAAAGCGGGCTGAAAAGGCCTTACTTGAAAGTGATCGGATGAAGAGTGATTTTGTTTCCAGTGTTTCACACGAACTACGAACACCACTCGCTTCAATTCTTGGCTTTTCGAGTACTATTTTGCGCGATAAAAAAATGGATGCAGAGGTAAAGGAAGAATTCATAAATATTATTTACCAGGAAAGCCAGCGCCTTTCCAAACTTATCGAGGATATCTTAAATATTTCCCGTATTGAGTCCGGTCGTGTCACTTATAAGTTAAGTAAAATCATATTTGAACCAATAGTCACCGAAATCATCGAAGTCCATAAAATTCAGGCGGATGAAAAAGGGATACAAATTATAAAAAAATTTTCAAATGAACCGTCTGAGATTTTTGCCGACCCTGACGCCATGAAACAAGTGTTATCAAATTTATATGGCAATGCCATTAAATTCACACCCGATGGTGGGCAAATCATCACCAAACTTTATAAAGAAAACGCTCACACCATCTTTGAATTAAGTGACACCGGCATCGGCATCCCGGCGCAGGAACAGAAGAAAATATTTGATAAATTTTATCGTGTTTACAGACCCGGACTGGAGATCAAAGGAACCGGCCTCGGTTTATCTATTGTAAAGGAAATCCTGGATGCCCATAATATAAATATTGAAATTCACAGCGAAGAAAATAAAGGTAGCACTTTTCGCTTGTTCTTTCCGGTACCAGACGATCAGATAGGCGATGAATAAAAAATATACCATATTAGTGGTAGAAGATGAGCAGAGTATGGTTATGCTCATCAAATATAATCTGGAAAGTGAAGGATATCTTTTCCACTCTGTTAATAACGGAAAAGAAGCCCTTCAGTTTTGTCAGAATCAGCGACCGGATTTGATTATCAGCGATATCGGGATGCCTGAAATGGATGGTTTTGAATTTCGGGAACACCTTATTAAAGATGAAAATCTTCGCAAGATACCTTTTATTTTCCTGACAGCAAAAACGCAAAGTGATGATCAGTTCCGGGGTCTGGGTTTGGGAGTCAGCCATTTTCTAAAAAAACCGTTCGAGCCGGAATTGCTTCTGTTGACAATTTCCAACATTTTAAAAGAAACAGAATAATAGTCATTACGTAAACGTTTGGGGGATTAGGTATTGGGTATAAGGGTATAAGGGTATAAGGTATAAGTGATGATTGCACAGGGTCTGAAATAATGTACCTTATACCCTATACCCTTTATCCTATTTCTATTAATTTATAGAATAAAATTTAAGGACAGGAAATAATAGTGAAAATACTCATTGCAGACGACGACCCAAGTATTTTGCGTCTCCATACCCACCTTATAAAAGAGCTGGGTCATACGCCGATGGTAGCTTCTGACGGTGAAGATTGTATTAAAAAATTAACCGCGGATGTTAAAGCCTTGCTTTTAGATATTAAGATGCCAAAAAAAGATGGTATCGAAGTACTGAAATATGCCAAACAAAATTTTCCTGATATTCCGGTAATTATGATATCTGCCCTGCATGATATAGAAACAGCAGTGAAAGCAATAAAAATGGGGGCCTATGATTATCTTACAAAACCCCTTGACTTTGAGCGATTATCCACGCTACTGCGTAATGCACTGGACCTGTCCAGTTTGAAGGAAGAGGTCATCGAATTAAAGGACAAATTACGACAAAGTGATCTTTTTACAGATATTGTTGGGAAAAGTGAAAAAGTAAATGAGGTTTTTGAATTGGTCAGTCGCGTTCTGGAGACAGATATTAACGTAATGATCATTGGTGAAAGTGGTACAGGAAAAGAGTTGGTAGCACGGGCACTGCATCAGGGCAGTAAGAGAAGGAATGGACCATTTGTAGCCATTAATTGTTCCGCCATCCACAGCGAACTGGCCGATAGTCTGTTATTTGGTCATAAAAAAGGATCATTTACAGGAGCAACAGAAGATCGTGCCGGTTTATTCGAACAAGCGGATCAGGGGACGATATTCCTTGATGAAATTGGTGATATGGATATTGAGATCCAGGTAAAAGTGTTGCGTATTCTGGAAGAGAAAACGGTACGCCGGGTTGGGGAAAAAGATGAACGTCCTTTGGATTTTCGCGTTATCGTAGCAACCAATAAAGACCTGGCCCAGGCAGTGTCCGAAAATACATTTCGAAAGGATCTTTTTTTCAGACTTGAGGAATATCCCATCTACTTACCCTCCCTCAAGGAGAGGAAAGAGGATATCCCTATGCTCGCTCACCACTTTCTAAAGGAATTTTGTGAATCAAATCAATTACCCATGAAAAAATTCGGAATAAAAGCTATCGAGGCAATGCTAAAATATTCATGGCCAGGCAATATTCGTGAATTAAAAAATGTAGTCAGGAGGTCAGCGGTCCGGACAGGAGAGCAAACGGTCGAAGAAATTGAATTCAGCAGAATTGACGAAAAACCCACCGCGACATCGCAAGAAAAATCTCTATCAGGATCGTCATTTTCTAAAGCAGAAGAGGGAGAATTTGCCTCTCTTGATGAAATCGAAAGAGAAACGATTGAGAAGGCCTATTTTTTTTCCGATCGCAATGCAGCCGAGGCGGCCAAATTGATTGGTATTAGTCGGGCAACAATGTATCGAAAACTTAAAAAACTGGGTTATGAATCATGATGCTTGTTCACCCTAAAAGAATGATACTCTCTGATAAATAGTATCATATGCCACTAAATAAAATGAACATTTGACGGGATAACAGGATAAACAGGATATCATATGATACAAACGATAAATAAATCACTAAATTTCTATGTCTTAATAAATATATAGCGCAATAAAAATATTAGAGCGAAAATCCACATCAAAACCGGTACCTGCTTTCTCTTGCCGGCAAAGAATTTTAGCAAGGCATAACTAATAAAACCAAAAGCGATTCCTTCTGTGATCCTTAATGAAAAGGGAATAAATATAATTGTGATAAAGGCCGGTATACTTTCTGACAAATCATTCCAGGTAATTTTTCGAACCCCTTTTATCATGTAAATACCCACAAGAATAAGAACCGGTGCGATCGCCGGATAGTAGTGTACGCCATCGCTTACTTCAATTCCGCCACCAATCATTTGAATAACCGGATAGAAAAACAGGGCCAGTAAAAATAATCCGGCAGTAAACAGGCTGGCTAATCCACTGCGGGCTCCACTGGCCACACCAGCAGCACTTTCCACATAACTGGTCACTGTTGAAGTGCCACAAATTGAACCAATTACGGTTCCTATAGCATCGGAAAGTAATGCTTTTTCCGCACGGGGAAGTTTTCCATTTTCCAGGAGATTAGCTTCGCTGGCCACCCCGATCAATGTGCCGATCGTGTCAAATAAATCGAGAATGAGAAAAGTAAATATGACCACAATCAGATCTATCTGAAATGCTGCTTGAATATCCAATTTAAAAAATGTGGGTTCCAATGACGGAGGTAAACTAAGGATACCGGTATAAGAGATCAAGCCGGTAAATATACCGATGACCGTGGTTAGAAGTATCCCAATTAACATCGCCCCCTTAATATTGCGGATTAATAATACCGAGGTAAGTGTTAATCCCAACAGAGCCAGCTGTGTTGTCGGTTTTGAAAAATCACCAAGGGAGACAAGGAGTGTTGGATGATCGACGACCAATCCGGCCCATTCAAGGCCAATGAGAGTGACCATTAATCCGATCCCTACCGCAATGGCATGTTTTAACGAATCCGGTATCGCATTAATTATTTTTTCCCGGACGCCAAAAAAAGACAGTATAATAAAAATCATCCCGGCAATAAAGACAACCCCTAGAGCCGTTTGCCAGGGAATTCCCATTGCCAAAACAACTGTATAAGTAAAAAAGAAATTGGTTCCCATACCTGGTGCAAGAGCAATCGGATATTTTGCATACAGGCTCATAATTACTGTGGCAGCGGCACTCGATATACAGGTGGCAACCATGACTGCTCCAAAATCCATCCCGGCAGCAGAAAGGACCGATGGTTGCACAAAAATGATATAGGCCATCGTTAGAAACGTGGTGCTTCCGCCGATAAATTCCTGTTTGATATCGGTGTTTAATTCTTTTAAATGGTAAAATCGCTCCAACATTTTATGAAATTCCTTTTACCCGACAAATTGGGATTATTTTTAAGTTAGAGACATAAAGAATAAAATAGTATGGATAAATACACAAAAAAAAACCCTTCTCGAATGAAAAGGGTTATCAATATCATTATGGATAGAGCGATTTATTGAAACATCGCCTTGATGGCACCCCAAGTTCTGTAGATACCTGAGATATTGGGATGAACGATGAGAGATTGCTCCGTCTCCTCCACAATAGTACCATCCTCTTTTAATGCTCTTAATTTATAGAAAAATGTTTGTGATTCTTTAAAAACCACATTATCATCGGTGTAGGAATAATTACTGCCCACTCCTTTGGCAGTAACCGATCCATATTCTCTAAAATTTTCATCATCAGGACTGCGTAATATCGCAAACCTGCTGACACCTAATTCAGACTTTGTAACCCATTCAATAATAACACTATTTGTCGATGGGGTGGCGCTGTACTCCAAGAAGATGAAGCTTGCATATACCCATGAGAAAAGAAATAGAACGGCGAGAATTGTTAAGATAGTATTTCGCATATTTGTAATTTGCACCTAATTCTGTCTGTAAATATAATATTTTAAAATTTCAATGCAAGAACTTTTTTTATTTCATTTATTTTTCGATTCCACCGGTATTATCCGGCTGGATTTCATTACCCTGAAGCAGTAACGTCATCAATTCCTTCATTTCTATTTCAAAATCCTCAGGATTTGTAAAACCCTTCTGTTTTCTTTGGATCAATCCATCTTGGTCCAGGACAAACAAACGTGGGAGTGTGAGTGCATCATATCGCTCAGATGTTTTCTGATACCGGTCCATAAGTATTGGAATCGCTACATTTCTTTCCCCGGTAAATTCCAGGATTTTTTCTCTTTCTTCACCCACATCGATAAGAAAAAATTTTATCGGTTGATCTTTAAACTCTTGCATTAATTTTTCCAGATGAGGAATTTCTTTTTTGCAAGGTTCACACCACGTGGCAAAAAAACTGAGAACCACAATATATTTGGTTTTATTAATCCATGGCTTACGTAATTTTTCTCCACAGAAATCACGCAATGAAACATATTCCTGGTCCAGTGACGGTAATGAGAATGTAGGACCTTCACAGCCGATACATAAGGGATCCTGATCAAGTTGAGCAAAAAGAATTGAATAGGTTAGTAGAATAATAATTGCCATTAAAAGTGTGCGCACAAAAATTCCTCCTTTAGAAATGCGATCATTGTAATATTACCGGTAATAACAATGCTGCGTTTATATGATAATGGAATAATTTTTTCATGCACCTGGATTAAGATAATACTTCTACGGATAAAAATCATTATCTTTTTACAGATGTCATTTTTTTTATATTTAAACATTAGTGTCCCTTCATCAAATATCACCTAAATGTCAGACTATTTAGAAAATTTAAAAACAAAAAGACTTGATTTAATGAATGGTAAATATTCAACCTATATTAAATTAGATCCTTTTTGCTTGACTTTTCAAATGATTTTATTTAATGTCCACGATATTTCTTCTCGAATTTTTCTTTTTCCTCATTTTATAATTTTATTATAGGAGGTACTATGAAAGGGAAACTGATATCCATTCTTTTGATGTTTCTTATGGTCAGCATTGCAGCTGCGGGGGGATTTGAACTGTACGAATTCGGCGCTGCCTCATCATCAATGTCCGGAGCTGTTGTCGCCCGATCCTGGGATGCTTCTACCGTTTTCTACAATCCGGCCGGTATCGCCTTTCTAAAAAACGGATCACATTTCTATGGTGGTGTAACCCTGATAACCGCTACCAACAAATACACGGGGGCGGATCCGGTGTACAGTGGTGAGGAACATACCTCTGTCGCTAAAATACATACTCCGATTGGATTTTATTTTTCTCACCAATTTAATGAAAATCTCTATGCCGGTATTGGGGTGACCAATCCATTTGGTCTTGGATTAGAATGGGAGGAAGATTTTCCCGGTCGTTCTATTTCTTATAATACCGATTTGAAGTCCTTTTATATATCACCGGTACTTGCCTATAAAATAAGTGATGAATTCAGCGTTAGTGCCGGTGCGGATATTGTACTGGGAACGATAATTCTTGAACGATATGTACGAAATTTCGATGATGAAAGTTCAAATGGCACTGAGATCGCAAAATCCACGATTGAGGGAAATTCTGATCCTGCCATCGGTTTTACCGCAAGCGCCATGTATCGGTCTGAAAATTTTGGACTGGGTTTTTTATATCGTCATTCGGTGGAAAACACGCTGGAAAATGCCGATGCCACTTTCGAGATCCTTGATACCTATGCTAAACCTGCCGCGGAAGCATTGTTGAAAGATCAGACTGTAAACAGCGGGATTACTTTTCCCAATTATTTTTCCGTCGGTATTTATTATAAATTCCTTGAAAATTTCGGCGCCGAATTTGATTTTATGTGGTATAACTGGAGTGTATTTGACAAGCTGGTTCTGGAATTTGAAGATACCGAGAACCTTGGCACGATTGAATTACCGGAGGATTATGAAAATTCTATTCAGCTCCGTTTAGGTATGCATTATGATTTTGCCGACAACTGGAAGTTACGTGCCGGTTATATTTACGATGAATCACCTCAACCCACGCATTCCGTTTCTCCACTCCTGCCCGATAATGACCGCAATGATGTATCCCTTGGTATAGGATATACGGCTGGCAATTGGCAGTTTGATACCGGTTATATGTATGTTGATTTTGGAGAGCGTTCTACGGTAGAAAATGGTGTGGGCCAAAACATCGATGGATTTGATGGGACCTATGCGTCCATTGCCCACCTCTTTTTCTTCAGTTTTGGTTATCATTTCGAGTAATCAAATTGTGTACAAATAATCGGGAGATAAATGATGAAAAAAATAATATTAATCGTGTTGCTCTTTTGCTTCACCGTATTTTACAGCTGCACACCGGATCAACCCTCGGCACCTAAATTGGATATACAAAAAAATGATATTTCAATAGTTGCAGTCGGGAACAGTCTGACGGCCGGTTTTCAGTCTTCAGGTTTGATGGAAGAATTTCAATTGAACAGTTATCCCTACCTGATCGCACAGCAGATGCAGAATTCAAAATTTGAACAGCCAATCATCGGTGCACCGGGCATTGGCTCTCCGTCGGGAATGACACCGATGTATCTGGATAATCAGGGGAATATTGTTCAGGACGCATTGGCAGTAAATCCACTCCTTCTCCTCAAGAATGCTCTTTTAGCAAGACCTTATGATAACCTTGGCGTACCCGGCGCCGACCTGTGCGATTTGCTGACTACGATTGACGGAACCGGCGGTAATCCTTTTTTTGACATCGTACTTCGCAATCCAAATTTTTTCAACACCACCCAGCTGGACCAGGTAGCTTTGTTATCACCCACCGTTCTGTTACTCTGGGCCGGTAATAATGACGTGCTCGGTGCCGCTCTTGATGGCGGAGACCCGTCTCAAATAACATCCCAGAACAATTTTGATTCCCGGATGACCGCGATCCTTGATCAATTAGAGAATGATATTCCGAAAACAACGATAATTATGGCCAATATTCCCAATGTCACTGATATACCCTATGTGAATATCCTGGACGGTGTCATTGTTGGCGGTGTACCAATGGTATTCGATGCGCAGTTACAAGTCATTGATTTCGGTGGGGGTTTTAATTTACCACTGATAACAGCCGAAGAAAATGTTGAGCATATCACCCTGGTGGGTTTGCTTGCCTATCAGCAAGGTCTGGGTATTCCGGATTCAACGTTTATGGTGGATTTCCTTCCTATACTTCCGGCTCAGGCATCACTGATTCAGGCCGGGCTAATTGCCGGTGGCTTAACACCGACAGGGCAACCCCTGGATAACACGATGACTCTTACAAACGGAGAAACTACGGCCATTACCAACGCAGTCACCGGTTTTAATCAAACCATTGCTACGCTAACACAATCCAGGCAAATCCCCCTGGTGGATGCCAATACAACTTTGAGTGAACTGAACAGCACAGGCCTTGAAGGTGCCAGCGGCAAATTTGTTCTGCTTGCTCCGGCCACTACCGCTTTCAGTCTTGACGGTGTTCACCCCAATAATGCCGGGAACGCGATTATTGCCAATAAATTTATTGAAAAAATCAATGAAGCCCTCAGTCTTGATCCACCGATACCATCAGTCGACGTCAGTGAAAAATTAGGTCAGTATGTACCGGCCCCTCCAAAACTGCGTGTAACTAAAGCAGTCAATAATGTAAAAGAGATCTTTCACTAAGTCGACCGGGTCAGATAAAAGGATTTCATAATATTTGTAGCAAACATATATCGGATTCTGCTCCCCTTCTCTTCTCAAGAGAAGGGGCTGGGGGATGAGTTTTTCATCTGGCAATTTAAGCTAGACACTCATGAAATAGTTGTTTTTACCTATGGGAGGCAAAGCATCATTGTCCGGACAATCATCCGGATAATGATGCTTTTTTATTTAACCGAAATAATTTATAAATTTCTCATTGTTCCTATCAGGCCGGGCAGATTTTTCCCAGATAGGCCGGTCTCCGGGCGCCGGTTACACGCGGCAGATTGGTTCTATTTCCCCTGATCAACTCATTGGCCAGAATCGCAAAACAGATCGCTTCCTTAAAATCCTCATCGATACCAATATCACCGGAGCTTTTTATCGTTGTTCCAGGGAAATACTCTGCCAGCGATTTCATGATAAAATTATTATGACTGCCACCTCCACTGACATAAAGGTCTTGTATTTCCTTTTTGATAAACATCTCGGAAGCCTGCCAGATGGTATATGCGGTATATTTTGAGACGGTATGTATCACATCCGGCTCCTGTATTCGCCAGCGCAATCCTTTTTTCAGTAAAGTAATAATAAATTCTTTACCATAATGTTCCCGTCCGGTTGATTTTGGCGGCACTTTCCCGGGAAATGGATCTATCTTTTGTAAGTATTTAAATAATTTATCCGAAAACTGACCGCGAAATGCCTTATTACCATTTTTATCATAGGGCAGCTCATACAAGCGCTGCATTAATTGGTCGATGAGCATATTGCCGGGGCCGGTATCAAAGGCGAGAACATTCTCTTTTTTACCACTTGCGGGAACATACGTAAAGTTAGCAATACCGCCAATATTCAATATTAATATATTTCTTTTCAATTTTGAAAATAACAGCCAATCAACATAGGGAACCAAGGGTGCTCCCTGTCCTTCCATCGCTACATCCGCCACCCGAAAATCACCAATGGTTGTAACTCCTGTAAGTTGCGCAAGAACCGACGGATCGCCGATCTGTAATGTTGAAGATATTTTCTTATCTATGAAATTAACACTTTCCGGTTGATGATAAAACGTATGACCGTGGCTTCCGATCAGATCAACGTCACTGATAGGAATCTTAGCTGTCATCAACATCTTTTTTATTCCCGTCGCCCAAAGACGGGCCAGATAAAAATTAGCCTGACTAACAGACTTTACATCGCCCATACCATTCGTCAATAGAGACAAAAGCCCCTTTTTCTGTGCGGAAGTATAGGATTGGTGAAAGGATTCAATCAGTTGAAATTGGGTTGAAGTGCCCGACCCTGTTATTTCGATCAGTGCCAGATCGACGCCGTCACAGGAAGTACCGGACATCAAACCAATGACTTTAAGCGCTGCTTTTTTCTGCAATCGAAGAAAATGTTTCATAAAAAATGTCCGACATAAGCATGTCCCGGCTCAAAAATCTCCTGAGAGGGTAAGAACAAATTGCCTGGTCGGAGCAATTGATCCGACGAGATCAACATAATGATACTGCAACAAATTATTAATTTGAAAAGAAGTTTTTAAAGAATGTTCTGCTAAGAAGAATGAATATATAAATCGCAAATCTAAAATATGTGCCGGCACACGCTTATCGTAATCATTGATAATTTTCAGATTTTCATCAATTTTATCCCAGGCACTGATAAAACGGTAATCGGTGCCTATCTGGAAATCGTCCCAACTGAAACGAGCCTGGGTGTAGAATAAATGACGGGGGCGGAAGGTTAAATAATCGCTAATATCACTCTTACCTTTTTCGTAAATAATTTTTCGTGCATCGACAAAAGTATAGCCAAAATTATAATAAATGCGGTCATCCCATGTGCTCAGACTAAAATCCATTTCGCAGCCGATACTTCTGGCGTTGGTTATATTTTGAAATTGTATATTTGCTTCTTTATTAAATGTTCCTTCGATCAGATCCCAAAAGCGATTGTAAAAAACCGCCAGATCGAAAAAGATCTTTTTTCCAAGAAAATGATTATATCCCAACTCGCCTGAAAAACTGTGCTCGGCCTTCAATGCCAGATTTGGAATTACTTTCAATCCACTGGCTGTGGTATTCGTAAAAACTTCAGCAATCGAGGGTGCCCGAAATCCCCTGCCGGCTGATCCTCTGAATGCCGATCTTTCCCACGGTTTGTAAACGATGCCAATTTTAGGATTTATCTGAAAGTCGTTGCCGACATTTTCAAGAGAAAAGTAATCCACCCGGAATCCTGGTATAACCGCCAGAACCTCTCTCCATTTAAATTCATCCTGAACAAATAGTGCCCCACTCTGGCCGGTCTTATCACTAAAAATATTGGAAGAAACCTGGCTGGTATTGGTCTCAAGGCCTAACGTGAGCTGGTGCCTCTCCAATGTAAAATTGTACTGAAATTCACCATCCCAATAATCGGAGACAGACTGGTTGCCCTCCAGATTTTCTTCCTCTCCAATATTATCATCAAATCGATTCCGATACCAAATAATTTTAGCGGTATAAAAACGGTCATGATCCAACACATGGCGGTAGTCAGCCGAAATATGCCAACGCTGCGATTCCACTTTATCATCCAGCTGGTCGTCGGGCGGAACAAGAGCATTCAAAAGATTTTTCCAATAAAGAAAATTTGCACCATTTCGGGCCATATAAGTGGTTGAAAAACGTAACTCCTGAAAAGGAGAGATCTCTATGGTCAGCATGCCGCTTAAATAATAGCGCTTCATCCAATCATTTTTCTTATAGCTATCATTCTGATCATGTGAGGCTCCGATACGAAATCCTATCTTTCCGGGTTTATTTGAATAGGCAAATTTTACACCGCTCAAAAGGCGGGTCTTATCCGTCCATTTCCATTGCGAATAATAAGCATCAGCATAAGATCCTCCATATAACTGGACATTCAGCAATGGTGCTGGTTCAATTCTTTTACTGATGACATTTATAACGCCACCGATAGCACTGGATCCATAAAGAGCTGATCCGGCACCCTTCACGATCTCAATTCTGTCCACCTGATTAATCTGTAAAGATTCAAATTTTGTTTCTTTTGTATCTCCTGTCATATAGGGGATCCCATCCAGAAGCATTAAAACCCGGCTTCCAACGCCACGGCTATAACCACTGGAACCACGGATATTGATTTGTGAACCGGTTAAATTCAATCCTGACACATATTGTAAAGCATCGTTAACACTGACCGCATTGCGATATTCAATTTCTTCAGAGGTTACATTTCCTATACTCACGGGTACATCCTGTAACAGTTGCTCTTGTCTTCCGGCTGTTACAATGATTGGTTGCGACTGGAGGGCAATAGCTGTTAACTTAACAGATCCCAGATCCATGTCCTTTTCTTGTACGGAAATTGGAATTTCCTGCAATTGAAAACCAATCATCGAAATCGTTAATATAAAATTACCCGAAGGAGCATTTACGATCTCAAATCTTCCCTGATCATTGGTTGCTGCACCCATGACCGTGCCTTTCAAATAGACATTTGCCGACTCCAGAGGATTTCCTTTACCATCAAGAATTTTTCCCTTGATGACACCAGGTCCTGCAACCAGTGGATGGATTAAAAACATACTAATGGTCAGAAAGCAAACGAATCGGTTCATCATAATATCAATAAAAAGTTAGATTCTATTTACACATTGGTCGTTAAATTTTTCAGATTTAAAACGGCTGTGGTGGTAAATGGTTAAAATCCACCAGAATATTTATTTCTTTTAATAACTTACCCTGGGATATGGTAATGGCTGTCGGCAGACTATCGGATAAAATAGTATCATACTGCCCGACTGCCCGCCAGTCCGCTTTTACATTAGGACCGAATTGTTGAGCAACGACGACATACTCATATTCTCCCGGATCTAATCCCATTTCAAAAACAGTCATTTCTACATTCACAGGTAGTCCGGGAGAGCCTAAGCCGGGATAAACGATTGCATTACCGGTCAAAACTTCCAGGAAAATACTGTCCGGAGGATAATTTTTAAAAACAACCAGACGCAGATCAAAGAGACTGTCAGGAGGCGGCCAATTGAGATAGCTAATAGAACCTGTTATCCCGGTTATTTCAGCCGTTGGACTCAAACCGTGATCACAGGCAGGAAAAACACATAAAAACAAAAATAAAAAAATAATGAGTGAACAATATGCTTTCATAGCATCGTCATGAAATAAGGGTTGTTTCTGTTGCTGTATATATCATCTAACCATATATGATACAAGAACTTTACAATAATTCAAAGTAATAATATTTTTAACCGGATTAAATTATCATTTGCTATATACATGAATCATGGTTATTTTTTCGGATACGCTGTGTAAATACTTTCACCGAGAGTTTATCCTCGCGCCTGGTCAATTTATTATAAACGTTTTGCAGGAGCATCCTATGTCTGATAGTAGAGTAGATTTGAAGAGATTGATTATTTTAATAAAAGAGAATAAAGAATTCAACGCAAATCTAATCCTCGATGAAGGCTGTGTTTTTGAGACTGCGGATCCAAAACCACTGGTAAAAGTGATCAACTATCTAATAAATTATCTAAACCAATTATCCGAGTCCCCCCTGGAGATTTCTCTGGATCTACGCAGTACTGATTATTTGCTCAGTTTTATGGGTTATACCGACAAATCGGAGTTACCGGAAGTCAGCACAGAGTTGGCTGGTGCTCTTAAGGCTTATAAGGGAACGCTTGACAAAATCCATCAATCCGGCAAATATATTCAATTTAAAGTATCTTTCGCCCGCCAGTAGATTGATCCCCTCATCGCTTTTCATCAAGATTTCGGCCATTTAATGCTGTCCGCATTCTCTGCAAAAATTGATCCGCTTCTTCAAATTCAACCAATCGGATATTGTTCAATTCCACACCATCAGCTGTCAGAAAAACAATCGTCGGTACACCTTTAATTTTATATTTTTCTCTCAGGCTATTGGTCTGTTCTGACTCATAATGGGTTAGATCGGCTTTAATCGTTACAAAATTTTTTGCCTGTGTAATCACCTGCTCATCACTAAAAGTAATGATATCCATTTCTTTACAGGGGATACACCAATCGGCATAAAAATCTATGATCACCGGCTTTTCCATTTCTCTGGCACGCTGTAATTCTTCCGGAGAATAGGGCTGCCAGGAAATATTCTCAGTGGATTCAGATTCGGCTGGTAAAACAATAAAAACAGCTAACAGGATAAATACCAGGCCTATAATATACTTTGTAAGATTGAATGATTTTGATCCTTTATTTTTATCTAACCAGCCTAAATAGATACCAGCCGCCAGGGACAGGACTGCCAGGGTATAGAAATATAATTGTTTTGAAGGAAAGAGAGGTTCAAGAAAATAGACAGCCATTCCGATCAGTACAAATCCGAATATATTCCGCACCCATACCATCCAGGCTCCGGAGCGTGGAAGACGGCTGGCAGCTCCGGAAAAAATACCCAGAATAAGAAATGGTGTGCCCAATCCCATGGCCAGGACAAAGAACATCCAGAATCCAATGATCGGATCCCCAAGATCGCCAACATAGGTAAGGAGTCCCAGAACAAAAGGACCAATACAAGGCGCCGCTATCAGCCCAACCGTTAGTCCCATAAAAAGGGTGCCGATATACCCGGCCCGGTTTTTACCTCCCAGCAATGCCAGAGATTGTGGAACGCGGATTTCATATAATCCAAACATACTTAGCGCCAGCCCTACCAGGACTAAAGCAACAAATATTAATACCAGTGGGTTTTGAAGCGCGCTACCGAGCAAATCTCCAGTCAAAGATGCCAGGACACCTAAAACAGAATAAGTGATCGACATTCCCAATACATAAATGATAGCGCGGAATACAAGGCCTTTTTTATTACCTTCACTTTGACCCCCAAAATAACTGATCGTGATCGGAATCAATGGATAAACACAAGGCGTTAGATTTAAAGCCAAGCCTCCTAGAAATATAAAAATAAAAGTATAGAGCAAACTGCTTTCCCTGATAACACGCGAAAACTGGTTATCGTCCTCTTCCCTGATATCCGTCTGGAAATGAGGTAAAATTGATTGAAAGATTTCTTTGTTAATTTCGGTTCTCGGCATACCGCGCTCTAATACCGGTGTCAGGATTTCGAATGGATAGTTATTCGGTGCCAGACAACTCTCGTCGTTACATGCCTGATAATAAACCGTGCCGCTGATCTTAAGTTCAGTTCCCCTAAATTCAGGCGAAATGGTAATTGTTGTCAATCCATATATCTTGCCTTCGTAAACCGACATCTTTGTATTTGAAAATAAGAATTTTTTCAGTTCAGGTTCGATATAGCGAACCTTGCCGAAAGTTATCCCTTCAACATCTGCAAATTGGATTTCTGTGGCAATGAGATAGTCTTCCAGCGGTTCATTCGAATTAATATGCCAACCCTCCATAATAGCCACTTCAACCAGCAGATAAAAACTTTGCTGCTTCATTAAAGCTTCTGCCGGTAAGATTATCCTGGCCTGTAAAATATCTGCCTGACTATCAAAAGGTTGATCACCCTGCCCGGCAAATGCTATCGAAATCGTGCTCACCGTCAATACAAATAAAAACATTTTTCTGATCATATCGTCCTCAGTCCATATAGTCGGAACTATTTCTTCTTCTAAACCTGAATTCTTATAATTTATTTATCTCCGTTGAAAAATCCAGGGACTATTCAAATTTAAGGAAATCCGGCGAATAATTAAATTTACCTTTTGATTCCTGCCCAAATTACGATAAATTTATAAGATTTAACTTAATTTTAATTAATAGGAAGACTATTTTATGAGATATTTCAAAATAATTATTCTTTTATTTATATATGTTTGTGTCGGGTCTGCCTCATCAAATCTGCAGAAACAAATCCTTGACGCAAAGAATAAAGTACTCCCGGCCCTGGTACACATCGAGCCGGTAAAGGAAATTTTTGCAGATGGAAAAAGTATAAAAGTCCAGGTAACAGGCTCTGGTATTATTATCAGTCCGGATGGTTACATTTTAACCAATAATCATGTTGCCGAAAAAGCCCGTTATGTTTTCTGTACGCTGGCCAACCGTGATGAGGTTCCTGCCGAGGTTGTCGGATTGGACGCCTTGACCGATCTGGCTGTCTTAAAGCTGGACCTGAGTAAAAAAGATTATAATACCGTTTCGTACGCCAAATTTGGTGATAGTGACAGTCTCGAAGTAGGAGAGATTGTCATGGCGCTCGGTTCTCCTCTCGGATTAAGCCGCTCACTCTCTCTGGGTGTTATATCTTCCATTGATCGATACTTCGAGGATAGCGATGAAATGGTGTCACCTTACAATTTGTGGATCCAAACGGACGCGGCCATTAATCCTGGAAATAGCGGCGGGCCTTTAATAAATATTGAGGGAGAAGTTGTTGGGATCAATGCCCGGGCTATTTTTTTTGGAGAAAATCTTGGATTTGCAATACCGATAAATACAGCTAAACTGGTCATAGATCGCATATTAAAGGATAAGATTGTCAAACGCTCTGACACAGGGATTGAATGGCAGGAGATTAAAGATTACCGGAAATATAAGAAAGATTTGAATCTGGCGGGCGTTCTAATTTCTAATGTAGACAAAGATTCGCCCGGTGAAATAGCCGGCCTAAAACCTGGTGATCTGGTTTATGCAATCGATGATAAGACCATCAATGCCGTTTATAAAGAAGAATTGCCCAAAATACGTAAGTTTATTTCTGAGATTCCTGTGGGATCAAAAATAACTGTTCATTACCTGCGCAACGGAGAAAAACATACGACAGAAATACTAACGGATAAGCGTGGTAAATTTGAGGGTAATGAGTTTGAATGTGATCGTTGGGGTCTGTCAGTCAAAGAAATTACACCGCGTATCGTTAGAAATCTTAAGCTGAAAGATGAAAAGGGGGTTCTGGTTAGCGGGGTCAGATCGGGCAGTCCGGCTGATGAGGCTGAAATTTTTAGAGGCTATGTTATTAATTATGTTGAGAATGAACAGGTGAATACTCTTGATCAGTTTAAAATAATTTATGAAAAAACAAAGCAACTTCCACCCCCCGGACGCATGCTGAAGCTAACATATAAGAATGCTCTTATCTTTGCCTTACTTAAGGAGGAATAGAATGCCACTTAAACCCGTACTTTTGATCCCCATCCTGTTTCTTCTGATAACTCTATTAAAAAGTGAGGCAATGACTGCCTGGCCCAAAAATATAAATGAATTAAAGGCAGGTATCTGCCTTGTAGAATATTTTCAACCACAATTTGAAATGGGAGAAATTACTGATAAAACCCGAATCAAACGGAAAATTACCGGTATACTGGTAAATACAGAGGGTTTGGTTTTAACATCAGATATCATCTATCCGGCAAATCTTGATATCGGGGAGAGTAGTATGTTCTATATGTCCACCCAACTCCTTCCTGAAGACATTACTGTTTCTTTTAAGCAAGATCAAAAACTCAAAGCCCGTTTTATTGGTAAAGATGAAGAATCCCGGATCGCATTTCTTCAAATTATAGAAAATAAAATGCTGCCAGCACCTGTAAATTTTGAAGCGTTGAATAATAGTACCATCGGTGATCCTCTCTTTCTTATTCAGCATTTGAACGATCGGTTTGACTTTGAGAAAATCGTTACCGCACATAATATAAACGCAGTCATCGAGAAACCAAAAAAGAAACTTCTGACTACGACAAATATTAGCTCTTTATCGTCGTGTGGATTAGTGGTGAATGCCATTGGAAATGCCATTGGTATTGTGTATCGAAGTGATACCTATTTCTCAAATTATGAATATCAATACGATGAATCTCACAATGACCAAACGATCATTCAGATCATTCCCGCAGCACAGTTTATCCCCCTTCTTAAAAATCCTCCGACATTAGTCAGTCAAAAAGAAGGGAGTGGTAAGAGCTGGCTGGGTATTCAAATGCAGGTATTGAAAAAAGATATGGCTGCATACTGGAATATCATAGATACGCATGGTATTATTATTAATAAAGTTTTGCCGGGGTCTCCGGCTGAAAAGGCGAACTTGAAGCCCGGTGACATTATTCTATCGGTTGGTGACCTGCAATTTACAGGATACGATAAGAAAAACTTAGATATTCTTCGAACTTATATCAGAGATTTGCCTGAGGGGAATATACCTATCCGCATTTTACGTCATAAAAAACCACAGGATCTGACCGTACGACTTGAGCATGCACCGAAGAGCAGATTCCTGGCGGAAGAATATTCTAATAAAATACTTGGTCTTGGTGTAAAAGAACTGACCCAGGATTACATTATTAATAATGAACTTGAATTTAACACTGAAGGTGTCTGGGTATCACGTGTGGAAGATGCAGGTGCCGCCAGTATCGGGGGTATTGATATCAATGATCTGATCCTTCGCATCAATGACGATGAAATCAGGGATCTGGATGATTTTAGAAAAAGTACACAGGCCCTATCGGACTCAAGTGACGAGTATGTACAAATTTTCCTGAAACGGAATGGAAAAACAATATTCGTTTTTGTTAAAAGCATGTTAAAAGAAAAAAAGTAAAGTAAGGAACACTTAATGGATATTTTAAAGACTATTTTTGAGAAGCAATACGAATTAAATAAACGAATACTTAGAGAAAGACATCAACTGGATTATGCAGAAATGTGTGATCACAGTAAACAGGACTCCCGGTTGGAGAAGTTACGTATTGAATGGATTTTGAACTATAACCGGGCTCAAATTCATGAATCTATTGAACTGGAGGATTCCCTACCCTGGAAGTGGTGGAAGGAGAAATCAGACATTGATTGGCAAAATATTGGAATTGAACTTATTGACGAGTTGCATTTTTGGGTAAGTAAATGCCAGTTAGCTGGTCTGGATGTGGAGAAACTTTCTGATTTATATATTAAAAAAAACAAGCTGAATCAACTGCGCCAGGATAAAGGGTACGGCAGTACCTATCAGAAAGTTGATAAAAATGGTATAGAAGACAATAAACGGATGGAGGATCTTCTCGGTGATTGAATCTCCATTGTTTGAATTTCATGTTTCTCGCGAGGTAAGAGACTTTTACAGTTTGGATGAAACACTTTTTGCCCAGACTGGAAATGTGGTCTTTACAGATTTTTATCGTGTACGTATTTTTGCCAATCAAATGAATCGTAAACGGGAACTGGTTACTGTGCCCGGTCGGTCAATCAAGGCCGGATCTCTGAATGCCATGGGGCTCATCGATGAAATCCTTCATTTTGTTGTCGGACTTTATAAAAAACAAAAAAACATCACCCTGTTTGCTGATGCCGAGCGATGGGTAAAGAAAAAAATAAATGCCAAAAAGTACGAAGAAGTCTTGAAAGTCTTCACCGAAAAATTTCCTCCCCTATCTGTTTACCGTAATGAGATCAGTTCGGATGCCTATTTAAGAAAAAAAACAGCAGGGATCAGTAACCGGCAAATAGTTTTAGAGGAAATCCTGTTACTACATTTGGCAAATGCAAATCCGGCCTTTGCTCCGTTCAAAGAATTATTTGACGATGACTATATTGGCAAAAAAACAGATTACAGGCAGCTTATTTCCTCACTTGAAGAATTTTTTGAAGGGCAGCCAACTTTCGGTCCTGATCATCAGACATTAGTAAAACTATTACATACACCGGCTTTAAAATTTCCTCAATCACTGAGTGCCCAGTTGGAATTTATACGTCAGCATTGGGGCTATATGTTGTCGGATTATATCTTCAGACTTCTGAGTAGTTTGGATTTGATCAAAGAAGAAGAAAAACCGGTTTTTGCCGGAGCCGGTCCATCGCACGTACCGGATTTCAGATCTTTATCTGGCGAAGAAGAACCCGAACGTTTCAGTACCGATTTGGACTGGATGCCCAATGTTGTAATGATTGCCAAAAGTACCTATGTGTGGTTGGATCAACTCTCAAAAAAGTATTCCCGGGCAATTACTACCCTCGATCAAATCCCTGACGAGGAACTTGATCTTCTGGCAAATCGAGGATTCACGGCTCTTTGGCTTATCGGCCTGTGGGAACGAAGTTCTGCTTCACAAAAGATCAAACAGATGTGCGGTAATCCTGAAGCGGTCAGCTCTGCTTATTCGCTGTTCGATTATGCGATTGCATTGGATCTGGGTGGAGATCGTGCCTATGAAAATTTGCGCACCCGCGCCTGGCGCCGTGGGATCCGTATCGCCAGTGACATGGTTCCGAATCATACCGGTATATATTCGAAATGGGTCATTGAGCATCCCGACTGGTTCGTTAAAGCAGATCATCCGGTTTTCCCAAGTTACAGTTTTAACGGCTCGAATCTCTCAGAGGATAACCGTGTTGCTATCTATATAGAAGATGGTTATTGGAACCAAACCGATGCCGCTGTGCTGTTCAAACGTGTTGACACATTTACTGGCAGTGTCAATTATATTTATCATGGAAACGACGGGACAAGCATGCCCTGGAACGATACCGCACAACTGAATTTTCTGATTCCCGAGCTTCGTGAAGCGGTTATACAAACAATTTTACATGTTGCCCGAAAATTTCCGATTATCCGGCTCGATGCTGCCATGACATTGGCCAAAAAGCATTTTCAACGACTTTGGTTCCCCCAACCCGGTAGCGGAGGCGACATTCCATCACGTGCACAATTTTCAGTAACTAAAGAAAAGTTTGAGCAGCTTTTCCCGGTGGAGTTTTGGCGTGAAGTTGTTGACCGCGTCGCACAGGAAGTTCCGGATACACTCCTCCTGGCAGAAGCTTTCTGGATGATGGAGGGATATTTTGTCCGTACTTTAGGCATGCACCGGGTTTATAATAGCGCATTTATGAACATGCTTAAATCGGAGGAAAATCAGAAATACCGCCAGTCCATCAAAAGTGTTATGGAATTTAATCCTGAAATTATGAAGCGTTATGTAAACTTCATGAATAATCCTGATGAGGAAACCGCCGTCGCCCAGTTTGGTAAAGATGATAAATATTTTGGCATATGTACACTAATGGTCACTCTGCCCGGATTACCCATGTTTGGTCATGGACAAATTGAAGGTTTTACCGAGAAATACGGAATGGAGTATAAACGGGCGTACTGGGATGAAAGCGAAGATCAATACCTGATTGAAAGACATGAACGGGAAATATTTCCTCTCCTGAAGAAACGATATCTTTTTAGTCAAGTCAATAATTTCATACTTTATGATCTGATGGGACCGGAAGGCTTTGTTAATGAGGATGTATTTGCCTTCACCAATCGGACTGACCGGGAAAAGTCGCTGGTTTTATATAATAATCGATATGAACGGTCAAGCGGATGGATTAAATATTCTTCTGCCTCTGCAGAAAAGAGTGGTGATCATTTTAAATCTTACATCTTAAGTGAAGGATTATCTGTTTCAAATAAGCCTCATACCTATACCATCTTTCGGGATCAAATTTCAAACTTAGAGTATATACGAAACAATTCTGAACTGGAACATCATGGCTTATATGTCGAACTGGATGGTTTTAAATACCATGTCTTCCTTGATTTTCGGGAAATACAGGACAACAAGTACAATCACTATGCACAATTGACTCATTATCTGGCCGGACGCGGTGTTCCCAGTATCGATGAAGCACTAAAAGAGACCTTTTTAACACCGGTTCATCAACCACTCAATGACTTACTGGATATCAAATTTTTAAAGAAATTAGAGACCGGTATCCTGGAGTCAGAGAATGCAAGAAATATAGAGACTGAATTATTAAAATATTATCAAATCCATTTTTCCGATTTTATCGGCCGAATTAAAGAATTTACATCGGCCACCGGTAATGAAGCAGAGATTATAAATGATAGGGGAGAAAAATTGCGCTATCTCCTCTATTTAAAAGATTCACCTAAATTTTTTGAGATAAAAAAATCCGTCGCCCTTAAAAAGACAATGGATTTTATAGCTGATTATTCCCCCTCTGCTGTCATTCTCATGATTTGGCTGACAGTTTCGGATCTTGGGAAATTACAGGACAAAAATTATGCCCCAATGATCAGTGTATCCTGGTTGGATGAATTTCTGCTCAACAAAAAAATCGATCAATCCCTTCAATTACTAGCGTATGATGAGTACTCTTCTGCGCATCAACTCTTACTGATCAGGATTTTAACCATGCTACCCAATTGGATGAATCGGGTAGACGAAAACCCCAGATTGGCTTTGGAAACATTATTTCAATACCATGAAGTCCAAAAATTACTGGGTGTTAACAAATTTCAGGATATTCTTTATTTTCATTATGAAAGCCTGATCGAATTATTGGCTGCTTTTTATTCCATTGCCATCATTAATCTTGCCGGTCAAAAAACAATAGATAAAAATGAAATAAAGTATAAACTCATTGGCTGGTATAAACATATTTCCAGGATTATAGAAGCCGCCCACGATAACAATAGCCGGATTGATCTAACCATTGAAGCGGTGAAAGATTCACATAAATAAAGATTTGGATTTTAAAAGCAATCTGGTTGGGTGATATAGAGTATTGGATCTTTTTTCTCTGCCTCCTGAAAACCACGTAATCTCAAGGCACAGCTATCACATATACCACAGGCGATATCCTCGTTTTGATAACAGGACCAGGTTAAATGAAGGGGCGCTTTCAATTCGAAGGCCTTCTCTACAATTTGTTTCTTCGACATGTGAATGAGAGGCGTCATTATGGTAATAAATGTATCTGGTTTTGTCCCTTTGTTTATAACATCATTAAATGCCCTGAAAAAAGATTCCCGGCAATCCGGATAACCGGAAGAATCTTCTTCAACTGCACCAATAAAGATTTTGGTGGCACCAATAACTTCAGCCCAGCTGGTCGCAATGGCTAAAATATTAGCATTTCTAAAAGGTACGTAACTTGGTGGTACTTCTTTACTGTCCAAATCGGCGACTGTAACCCCTATTTTTTCATCAGTTAAACTGGACCCACCAATCTGAGAAAAATGATTTACATCAACGATCAATTTTTTGTGTACATTGTAATAATCAGCAATATCCAGAAAAGACTTTTTTTCTTTTCGTTGTGTTTTCTGACCATAATTCAGATGCAAAAAAGTCAGGGTGTATGACAGATTAGCAATGGCAGCGGTTACACAACTATCCATTCCGCCTGAAACAAGCACCACGGCCTGCTCTTTTTTCACTTAAAATTCCCTCTCTTTTCCGGATCATACACTGTTTTTATTGTAGATTTGATCCCGCCACGGGTTGAAAATTCCCCAATGACTTCCATATAGCGAGGACTGCAAGCCCCGATCAGATCATCCAGTATCCGGTTGATAACCGCTTCATAAAAAATTCCTTCATTACGAAATCCCAGAAAATAGTATTTTAGGGCTTTTAGCTCTAGACAAAATTTATCGGGGATATAATTAATGATGATTGTTCCAAAATCAGGCAATCCTGTTTTTGGACAAACAGAAGTATATTCATTATTCACATGGGTTATATAATAATCCCGGTCAGGGTATTTGTTGTCAAATACTTCTATTTCCGCCATTTTTTTTAATCCTTCCTACCGATGTTAAATCCCTTCAGGATTTTTTATTGATGATTGTTTATCATCCCCACACTGTATTTAACCGCAAGGGCACAAAGATCGCTATGATATTTTATTTAATTATTTTGTATTTTTTATTTTGGATTCATCTTTACCCATAGGGCACGACACGTCGTACTCCTACGATTTCTTATACCCTTATACCCTATACCTTATACCATTTCTGGCACGGCATGCCGCGTCCCCACCCAGTTCACCGGCCACGGGCAACCGGGTTCCAGATCAATTTATGCAATTGGATCTGCATACGCACCGCCAAGTGTTCCTGTAAAATCCATTCGGCTAATTCCCGATATTCCAGTTTTCCAAAAACCGGGGAGAATATGATTGTGCATTTATGAGACAGATTATATTTTTCAATTATATTTTTTGCCCATTGCATATCTTTCTTTGTACCGACAACAAACTTTATCTCGTCAGTTTTCTTTAAATGATTGATATTGGACCACAGATTTTTTTTAGATTCCAGGCTGGAAGGACATTTAATATCCATGATCCGCTTGACCCGGGGATCTATAACACTAATATCCATATGACCGCCTGTCTCCAAAAGCACTTCATGCCCTGCATCACATAATTGTTGCATCAGCAGGAGAACATTTTTTTGTATTAACGGTTCACCACCAGTGATTTCTACCAGCGGGCATTGATAGCTGCCGACCTCTTTTATAATATCATGCATATTCCTCTCTTCACCTTCAAAGAAAGCGTAATCCGTATCACAATATAAACATCGTAAATTGCAATAGGTAAGCCTGACGAACACACACGGTCGACCTAAATGGGTTGATTCACCCTGAATACTATAAAAGATTTCATTGACTTTCAGGGTTAATTTGTCTTTTGATAATAATTCTTTATTCTTCATATGAAACCGCGGACTGGTCTGTCTCCCAAATCTTTACTCTTTTAACGGTGATTTTCGGAGGTAAGACAGTTTTAACCTGGTTATAAATATATTTTACAAGGTTTTCTGCCGTGGGATTCAACTTATCAAATGGAGGGACATTATTTAGAAGCTGATGATCAAAGGGATCGACAATTTGCCATAAATACTTATCAAGATCGCTGAAATCCACAGAAATTCCTATTTCATTAAGAAATTCTGATTGAACCTTCACCTGTATTTTCCAGTTGTGACCATGAATACGTGCACAAGGTCCGTCATAATTATTCAACTGATGAGCAGTAGAAATCATTCTCTCAACAGATAATGTATACATTTTGAAATCCTTACCAATATACTATTGTAACAAAAAACTTTTATCCACGGATTATTCGGCTTCGACGGAAAATCTGTGGACTATTTTTTTCTTTGTTTGCAGCCGAGGGCTGTGCTATGATATTGCCGGTGCAATTTACTGAAATATCATCCTGTTTTCAAAATACACTGCTCAGGTTCCATTTATTCTTTGATATTAGGGATTGCAACATATAGAATATCTCAATGAAATTATCAGAGATCAAATATATAAAATATCTGGTGGAGAAAATATTTCCCGGAAAAATTTTTTACCCGGTGCGTGTTTTGTCTTTAAACGTGATATATACCGGTAGCAAGCAGCTTTTTGTTAATTCTTTTTACTATTCCCGGACCTTCATAAATAAATCCGGTATAAAGTTGAATGAGTGAGGCGCCTGCCATTATCTTTTCGAGGGCATCCTCCGGCGAATGAATGCCCCCGACGCCGATAATGGGGAAGGCATGTTTCGATTTTTCAGCAATGGTGCGAATGATTTCCGTTGATCTGTTACTGAGAGGTTTTCCACTCAGTCCGCCGCTTCCAATTTTTACTATCTGATCCTCTGCGGTGTGTAAACTTTCACGGCCGATAGTCGTGTTGGTGGCGATAATGCCCTGGGTTTTTGTTTCCATTACAACCTGTATAATATCATCTAATTGATGGTCGGTGAGATCTGGTGCAATTTTTAAAAATATCGGCTTTGGTTCTTTCAGGGAGCGATTAAGGATTTGAAGGTGACCCAATATTTCAGCTAATGCCTGCTTATCTTGTAATTCTCGCAAACCAGGTGTATTGGGTGAACTGACATTTACTACAAAATAGTCAACGACATCGTGAAGACGATTAAAACAAATGGCATAATCTTTAACCGCATCTTCGTTGGCCGTATTTTTATTTTTACCAATATTACCACCAACGATAGAATTTCCTTTATACTTTAAAAGATTTTTCCGGACATATTCGACACCGGCATTATTGAAACCCATCCGGTTTACCAATGCTTCATCCTTAGGTAGACGGAACAGGCGCGGCTTTTCGTTTCCACTTTGTGCTTTCGGTGTCACTGTTCCGATTTCAATAAAACCGAATCCCAGGCTGGACAATGGCTCTATCAGTTCTGCATCCTTATCAAAACCTGCAGCCAGACCAATGGGATTTTTAAATTTTAAGCCACATACATTGTTTTCCAGTAAGGGGTGATGAAAAGCAAAGAAATAATCGAGGACTTTTGTGATTATTGGAATCTTAAGAATTACACAAATAATAGAATGAATTTTTTCCGGATCAAATCGAAAAAATAGAGGACGAATAAATAGCTTATATAACATATTTTTGGATAGAATGTCCAGAATTCATTTATTTATTTTCTTCAAACCTTCAAAATCCTTTGACCGTTATGGAATACTATAAAAAATTACTATCACCTACAGCGATATCTTTTCGTAATTTGCGTCTTCTTTTAGCTTTTCCATATGCGCATTGACTACGCTCATTTCTTTTTCCTTTTTTAATTCCTTTTCCAGGTCGGGCTTAAGATCTTCAAATGTGCGAGATTCCTTCTGGCGGTCTACAATTTTCAAAATATGATACCCATACCGGGTTTCCACAATATCACTTATCTCACCGACCGGTATTGAGAAGGCTGCATCTTCGAACGGTTTGACCATTTGCCCACGTTCGAAATTTTCATAAAGTCCACCGTTACTTTTCACCCCCGGATCTTCCGAATATGTTTTTGCAAGTTGAGCAAAATTTTCACCTTTTTTTGCCCGCGCTAATATTTTTTTCATTTTTTTATGAATTTCTGCTTTTTCTGCTTCCGTCTTGTTCTGTGTCATAAGTAATATATGGTAAACCGTGGCGGTTCGATCGATTTGTAACCGACGTTTATATCGATCTTTCAATTCTTCCTCTGTAATCGAGGTCTCTTTAGAAAGAACGCTTTTAATATACTGCTCGATAATAAAAGCATTGGATATATCTTCCTTGACATTATCAATGGTAAAACCTTTTTTCTCAACAAAACTTAAAAATGCCTCTTCGCTGCCGGCACGTTTATATTGGGACTGCAACAGGCTATCCAGTTTCCGATTCTCAATTATAAATCCATGATCCTTAGCTGTTGTTAGAATTAGTTTTTTTTCGGCCAGACTTCTAGCATTATCCTCAAGGATTTGCTTTATTCTCGTTGGATCCATTTTTTTAAGATTTGTTGCCTGTTCTCCAAAGTTTTTATGGATTTCCTGTATTACTTCTCCGGTGGTAACTTCAAATGATTCAGTAACAATGATACTTCTGTTGCTGTCCGGATCAGCAGCTGTAACGACCGTGGAGATATCTTTCGCTAACAAATAACCGGGTGTACCAGGCTGTAGTACGACTTTGCTTTTTTCGTTAGAACAGGCAAAGACGAATATCATCAACATCGAAAGCCAAATAAAAATGTTCTTCATATTCTCTCCTATTGAGATTAAATAAATTCAATATTAATCATTCATATGATTAACGCTATATTTTTTTTATGTACAATCAATCCGTACGTAAACTTTAAAGTTAAAGAAAGAATATTGAAGTTCAAAATAAATTCCTGTCATTTAGCCTGATTCATTGATCACAGTTACCCACTAATATAAAAAATCTCGCCCCCGTCTGCACCAAACCTTCAGGAGTTGCCAGATCACTGTAATTTACCATGTTTGAAGAATTATATAATGCTTTGGTTTGATGTCATTATATTCAGATACCTTGTTGAAAATCGTCGATATTATCTTTATTTTGCTGCAAATTTAATCGGGCAAACGATGACAAATAAAAAATGGCTGTCAAATTTACACGAAATTATTTTCGAAGCAGATACCAGGGCTGGAAAGATCTTCGATATATTTCTAATCATAACAATTCTATTTAGTGTCCTTGCCGTAATGTTGGATAGTGTAAGGGAGATTAACAACAACTATGGGGACTTACTTTATATTATTGAATGGATTTTTACCATTCTCTTTACCATCGAATATATTTTTCGTCTTATCAGTATTGGACAGCCGATACGTTATGCGACCAGTTTTTTTGGTATCATCGATCTTATTGCTTTCCTACCAACATATTTTTCCCTTCTTTTGCCGGGCAGTCAGTATTTTCTGGTGGTTCGCTTGTTGCGTGTACTTCGAATATTTCGTGTTTTAAAACTAGTGCAGTACTTAAATGAAGCGCGCTTGTTAATGCAAGCTATGCGTGAAAGCGGTCGTAAGATCGCTGTTTTTCTGTTCGCCGTATTGACCCTTGTTGTCATCTTTGGTTCCTTAATGTATGTCATCGAGGGGGAAGAAAATGGTTTTACCAGTATACCCATCAGCATCTATTGGTCTATTGTAACTCTGACAACTGTCGGCTACGGGGATATATCACCACAAACAGGATTCGGGCAGACCCTGGCAGCGGTTATTATGATCCTTGGTTACAGTATTATTGCCGTACCCACTGGCATTGTTACCACACAGATTACCAGGAGCTATAAGGGAAAAGTTTCCACACAGGCTTGTCCGCAGTGTTCCGCAGACGGGCATGACATCGATGCCAGGCACTGCAAATATTGTGGCGCACGATTGTAAGAAAAATCGGATAATTTTGAATTCAGTGGATATCAGGGGAGTATTTGAGCCATTAAGGATTCAGCAGGATCCGGATTATCTTGTTCTCCGGAAATTTTTTTTTCGAAAGTGATATATTCCTCAAGATCTTTGAGTACCATCGGTTTGGAAAATAAATAACCCTGGTATTTAAAACATTTTTCCATGCTCAGGAGATCAAGATGCTGTACCAGTTCTACACCTTCAGCTATGATCTCTTTATTGAGATTTCGGCCTAAAGTAAGAATCGCTTTTACAAATAATTCATGTTCCTCACTCATATGCATATCGGAAATAAATGACTTGTCAATTTTTATTGTAGAGGCAGGAATTCTCTGCAAATAAGAAAGCGATGCATATCCTACACCAAAATCATCAATGGCAATCTTAAATCCTAAACCTTCGATTTTTTTGATTCTCTCAATCACTTCAACTTGTTTATCCAGGTAGGCGGTTTCCGTAAGTTCCAGTTGCAAATCTACTGGATTTATACCGGTTTCTTCGACGACCTGCATTAATTTATCGACTACATCAGCATATCTCAGCTGTTTAGCGGAAAAATTTACCGAGGCATAAATGCTGCGTTTAAACTTTTTATTCAATGCTACAATATCTATGCAGCTTTTGCGTAAAATCCAATCTCCTATATGGTTTATCAAATCTGTCTTCTCGGCGATGGGAATGAAAATATCCGGCGGAACCAGACCAAGTTCATCGTTTTCCCAGCGGATCAATGCTTCAGTTCCGATGATTTTAAATTTTCCGTTGGGCTTTTTCTCAATAATTGGTTGATAACAAACATGAAATTGTTCCTCAAATTTATTTTCATTCACGATATGACGCAGGTTATTCTCTATTTTTAATCTTTCAACTGATTTCTTTGTCATTGCTTCTGAAAAATAACGGAAATTATTTTTTCCATTCTTTTTCGCATTATACATCGCCGTATCGGCCTGCTTGACCAACAGTTCTCTGTCAATACCATCCTTAGGTAATAAAACGATACCGGCACTCACGGTCAAATAATTAATCCGGTGGTTGCCAATATGATAGGGCTCTGCCAGTTTTTTTATCAGTTTTTCGGCAATATACCCAGCCTCGTATTCCTGGTTCATACTTTTTACCAGAACTGTAAACTCATCCCCCCCAAGCCGGAAGACAAGATCCGATTTGCGCAAACATCCTTTCATTCGACTGGCTATTTCCTGGAGAACGCGATCGCCCACATCGTGTCCGAGAGAGTCATTGACCAATTTAAAATTATCCATATCGCAAAACAGGACACCCGATGAGAGCTCATCTGGTTTTCTTTCCAATTCATAAATAATTTGATCCAATTCCTGGTAAAAGGCATCCCGGTTTCTCAACCCGGTAACCTTGTCGTGAAATGCAAGAAATTTTAATTCCTGTTGAGAATGAATAATCGCGGTCATATTATCACCGAAAAAATGAATCTCTGACAGCTGATTTTGTTTACCTTTTTTAAAGACAGGCTGAAATGTTCGCTTGTAATAGACCGTTTTGTTTATTTCCGGAAAGAAAAGTTTTTCAGTAAATCGCACCTGCTTTTGTTCCTGTATTACCTGATTAAACATTTCTTTTCTTTTCTCGATGCATTCCTCACTGATACCGACCAAGTCAAAATAATAGGTATCATCCTGGCCGATCACCTGCTCGCGAATTTTTTTATCTACGATATATTTCAAATTGGCGAATTTATATCTTCCCTCTAAATCGAAGATAGCAAATTCGGTAGGTAAATTTTGAAAGAAATCGTGGTCAAGAGAAGAATTATTTCTACCCTGGAAGATCTTAAGCCATTTTAATAGTTGTAGTGTCATTCTATTCTATCGATCGGTCATTTATTGTAATAATTGAGATAATATAATTGAATTTTCAGGATATGGTCAATTTTTTTATTATAGAAACCGTTAAAACGGCCTAAAAATAATTTGTTTTGCTTGATGTACACTATCGTTTTTGTTATTTTAATCGCAATATAAAAAAATAGATATCATAAAATTCCGGCAGTAATAATGGTCTATGATTGTAGTTATATATGAGTTACGTCTGGCACTTTCCAATAAATCTCTCCGTCAATGACTTCAATAATTCAAAAAAAAGTTGAATTAATTATCGGAATATATTCGCATTTCTTCATAAAGCCACACAAAATTAAAAATATTACACAACCATTTTGTTATCCGAGATAGGAAAGGAGAAGGAGTCAATGAAACAGGTCTTAGTTTTAGGTGCGGGAATGGTATCCAAACCTCTGGTTGTATATTTATTAAAAAAAGGATTCCAGGTGAAAGTTGCCAGCCGAACGGTAAGTAAGGCAGAAGCACTTATACAGGGATATAATAATGGCCGTGCAGAATCTTTGAATGTTAATAATAATGATCAGCTGATGGAACTTGTTCATGGCTGTGACCTGGCAATCAGCCTGGTGCCATATACCTATCACGTACAAATAGCAAAATTATGTATAAAACTTAAAAAGCATCTGGTCACCACTTCTTATGTCAGCAAGGAAATGAAGGATCTGGATATAGCAACCCGGGAGGCCGGTATTCTCATCCTGAATGAGATTGGACTTGATCCGGGTATTGACCATATGTCAGCAATAAAAATTATTCATGAGGTTGAAAAAAAGGGAGGCAAAATTGAAAGTTTTCGCTCGAATTGCGGTGGTCTTCCGTCACTACCAAGTAATAATTTGCCTCTCGGATATAAATTTTCTTGGAGCCCGCGAGCGGTTCTGATGGCTGGTAAAAATAACGGACAATACCTTGAGGATGGGAAGCTAATATTTACCCCAAGCAAAAATCTTTTCAAAAATTATAATATTATCGATATTGAAGGCATAGGTAGCCTGGAAGCCTACACAAATCGCGACGCCCTTCCTTATAAAGAATTATATGGATTGAAAGATGCCCACACCATATTTAGAGGGACTCTGCGTAATATTGGCTGGTGTTTTATCATGACAAAAGCACAGGAACTTGGCTTGTTCGATGATGCCCCGCGGATGGATTTACAGGGATTAACTTATCGTCAGTTAATAGGTAGACTCATCGGTTCAAATGATTGTCAAGAGGTACTTGAAAAAACAGCAGAATTCTTAAGACTGGAAAAATACTCAACGGTGATCAAAGTATTTCAGTGGTTAGGGCTGTTTGATGATTCTCCCCTACCCGAAGAAAGCAATGTCATGGATATTTTTTGCGCTTTGTTACAAAAAAAACTGACCATGGGAAAAAATGATCTGGATCTCATCGTGCTATATCATAATTTTATTGCGGCGTACCCGGGAAAAAAAGAGTTGATCAAATCGACATTGATTCAAACCGGAATCCCCGATGGAGATTCGGCAATGTCACGAACCGTCAGTTTACCGGCTGCGATCGCTTCAAAAAAGATTCTTGAGGAAAAAATTAATCTGAAGGGAGTTCATATCCCCGTACAGCCTGAAATCTATAATCCGATACTTGATGAACTGGCTGAATTAGGTATTATATTTAGTGAGAAAACCACGGCGCTGGATTAAATCTGTATTTAATACATATAAAACATAGTAGAGACGTTGCATGCAACGTCTCTACTATTGCATTCTTTGCATCTGCACATGTCTGCCATGGCAGACCACTGCTTTCTAATTCAGAGGTCCGCATCAGGCAGCTGTCTCTGTATTTTTAGTTAGTACTGAATTTAAATTCACAAGTAAAACTGGTATTTTTAAACTCCTCTGATTTGCTTACCAGCTGCCAGGTTTTTATCGTGGCAATCAGACATCTCTCCAGATTTTTATCAATCAGATCATTGCTGGTAATAAAAACATTTGCGATATCACCTTTCTTATTCATGACTATTTTCGCCGTTATTTTACCTGATATACCGAAAGAGGAAGATCTTTGGTAACATTGATTAAGATCATCTATTTTCAGTATCACTATTCCCCGGATAATTTTCTCCAATTGCTCTCCATCAGCAACAACCTTCTCCAGTTCAACCGTTGTTTTTATTTCGGATAATTCCACTTTCTCATTCATGGTTTGATCTAGTGCTATTGATTGCTTTACCGGCGCCCATCCTCTTGATTTTTTCCAACCAAAACCTCCACTTGCTGCACCTACGGCATAATTGGAAACACCCTGGGGTAGTGGCAGTGGTTGATGAATAGTCGTTATCGGTTTTCCCTGACCCCGTACTTCTGAATCAACAGCCAGAAAGGAGGTATAGTCTGTCAAAATATTATAGGAGAGACCCAAATTGGTGATCTGATTGACACGTTCATCATTCGGATCCAGCTGGTTATAATCGGTAAGCATGGTTATACGATAACGGGCCCAAAGAAATTTAAGCGCAGCGTTTTTATCCGATGGTTCATAACCGGACAGGTTAATTCTCCTGGAAAATCTTTTTCCCCCACCGCTATAACCATTTATTTCAATTTGACCTTTTACTTTTCCATGCCATTTTCCGAATAGCATCACCGGACGTTCGGCAAGTACATCGGGAATGGTCTGTGGCTCAACATCATACGTTTCAAAACCACTGAAATTATAGGTTATTCCTGTGAGTACAGGCGATGATATGTACTTTCTAAACTTGTTTGCTATCACCTGCGCTTCTCCTGGTTTTGTGACAATAAATGATTCGCCCATTCCGGCCCTTGACATACCTTCGATAAGAAACCGGTTAACACTGGAACCTATTCCAAATGCAAACATATTCGCTTGACCAAGATTATTGCGGATAAGATCAAAAGCCTCTTTCTCCACACTGACATAGCCATCGGTAGCTATAATAACCGTGCGAGAATATTCAATACTGCCGGGGAGGGCGAGAGCCCGTTTAAGAGCGGGCAATAACTCCGTACCACCGCCGCCTCTTTCCTTCTCAATCAGGCGAATGGCTTTATTTATATTTGTTTGCGTTGCTGCCACTGATACCTCAGACAACACACTCGATCCGGCAGCAAAAAGTATTACATTGAACCGGTCATCTTTCTGCAAATTTCCTATCAGATCTCTCAAAAGATCTTTGGAAATATCCAATGGGAATCCGTTCATAGATCCCGATACATCAACGATAAAAATATACTCTCTGGGCGGAATTTGTTCTAATTGCACACGTTTGGGTGGTTGCAACATCAAAAGAAAGAAATTTTCTTTATCTCCCTGATGGATCAAAAGCCCTGGTTCCACGCTCTTACCGGTCAGCCGGTATTTCAGAATAAAATCCCGATTGCCGCTATTATCGGCTCCGTTGGGAAGACCAACCACCGCCCGGTCTTCACCTTGATATGAGATATCAACTTTATGTGAAGTACAGACAATATCTCTAATGGGCATTCCTGCAGAAATACCGACATTAATATTAAAGGTATATGCGGGCAATTCACCTTCTTTTAAATACGGATTTTTAATCCACAGATCAGAAGCCGGCGCTTCGCTTTCGGTTTGATTAGAGTAACGTGGACCGACAACTGTTGGATAAACAAATTCATAGGTTTTATCTTCAGCAATGAGGAGTTCCGTGTAATACAGTTCTACTTTAATTTCATCACCGGGTAAGATATTTCCGACATTCATTTGAAAAACATTAGGTCGTTGCTGTTCCAGCAATGAAGATGTTTTACCTTCAGCCAACGCTTGTTCATATTCCCGGCGGGCCTCTTTCTTCTTTTCAATTCTAGCCTGGATAATCCGTTCGCCAATGGTCATTTTCATATTGTAAACAGCGGCGCGGGTTGAAGCAGGAAAGACATAGATCGCCTCCAGGATCGAGGTTCCTTCATTCTTATAAACCTGTGCTACCTTAATATCAGCAATAACACCGGCAATATTTACCTCAACAGAGGTCTTTTTCAGTGGAAGCTGGTCGACAGAAGAATCCTCACTCTTTACAAAAAAATACGGAGAAAGTGTTTTGTCAGATTCCTTCTCACCTGCTATTTGAGCACTTACACTGAAAGTAAAGCATAAAAAAATAAAAATTATCAGCCGTTTTGAAAAAATACCTTTCATCATATCCTCCGGTTTAATTTAACCTGTCTGTTTAACTATATATCCCCGAAAACAAATAAATGTAAATGAAATTTTTATCATCAAGGGATCAGAGGGTATTTTTAACATCTGTCCTTTTATACTTATATTCTGTATATTTTTTTATATTCCAATTCATTTAAGATAACGGAAGAATCGAGGATTGGTATAAATTTATGGTTTAATAAATCACAGCAAAGACCGGTTGGTTAGTGAATAAGTAAATACAATGAGTAATAAGAATTTCCGGATGGTTTATCCGTGCGTAACCGCCTCAAAAATTTTAATAATTTAAAACCTTATCTGGGTAAATTCTCTCTCGTCGGCATCAGCGGGATTGTTGTTAACCAGGGCTGTTTGACTCTTTTTGTTTCTGTGTTTGGCTTCAGTTTGTCTATCGCCGGCATTCTCGCGATTGAACTATCGATCTTGAGCAACTTTCTACTGAATAATTTCTGGACATGGAAAGACAATAAAATCGGTAGTTTCTTGCAGCGATTCGTAAAATATCATGCAGTAACTTTGCTATCAGGAGGAGTTAACTATTTGATATTACTCACATTAACATCATTCGGGTTTCATTATTTCATTTCAAATCTAATTGGAATGGGCTTTGCTGCACTGGCCAACTTTATACTCAATCATTTCTGGACATTTCAGAAATGATTGCTAATATATGATAGTGTCAGGGGCAGATAATCGCTGTCCCTTCTTAAGAGTCGCTTTTTTTACATGAATACTAAGGATTGAAAATGCATAAAATTAATATTAAGGTACGTGGTTATCATCTGGACATGTATCAACATGTGAACAATGCACGATATTTGGAGTTTCTCGAGGAGGCACGCTGGCATTATATTGAATCTAAACTTGATTTATTAGAGTGGATGAAAAAGGATCTTGGCTTTGCAGTCGTTAATATTAATATTAGTTATCGAAAGCCGGCATCTCTAAATCAGATCATCGAAATAAATAGCAAAATGTCTAAGATCAGACGGAAAAGCGCCATCATAGAACAACGGATATATCTGCAGGGTACTGATGTACTTATTGCCGAAGCCGAGGTTACATTTGTCATTGTAAATATTAAAAACGAAAAAGCGGTTTCGCTTGACGGTGCATTGAAAGAAATATTGGAGTCATTTTAATATCGGGTATATCTGTTCTATAAAATATTTTCTCAGGCTCACTTGAAGATTATTCGCGTGATTATTACCTTTGTTTTTATCAAAATTAAGACATCAATGAAGATATATAAAATGGTAGTGTCAATAGTTATATAAAAAACAAATAAAAAAATGAAATAAATTTATAAAATACTCTGTAGTTTTCATAGACACTACCTATCAAAAAAAGGAGAGAATATGGCAAGTAAAGCAATGATCGCAAAACTAAACGAGCAGGTGAATAAAGAATTTTTTTCTTCAAATATGTATCTCCAGCTGAGTGCCTGGTGTAATAATAAGGGATTAGATGGAAGTGCAGCTTTTTTAAAGACACATGCCGATGAGGAGATGCAGCACATGCTCAAAATTTTTAACTATATCGGAGAACTGGGTGGATTAGCCCTTATAGGACAAATCGAAGCACCACCTCTCAATTTTAAATCTCTCGGTGAGATAATGGAGAAAATCCTGAAACATGAAAAATTTATCACTAAAAGCATCCACAAACTGACGGAAGCTGCCTGGGCAGAAAAAGACCATGCCACTTATAATTTTCTCCAGTGGTTTGTTGCCGAGCAACATGAAGAAGAAACTCTGTTCAATTCGGTTCTTGATAAAATAAAGCTGATGGGGACTGAAGATCGTCACGGATTATTTTTTATCGATCGCGAACTGGGTCAAATGGCTGCAGCTAAAGCCACATCAGAATAAACATTTCCTGTCAGTCTTTTCAGAGATAATATATTTATTATTCAGATTGTCGTCCTGATGCCAGCCAGAACAAGGGGGCAGGACGACTTTTTAATTTATCAGTGCACTCAAGCGGATATTCATCATGCCTGAAGATATTCAAAAGGTAGAAAGTAAATCTACAACTGCCCTAAATCCGGCCACCGGAGAAATAATAGGTTATTCACCACTCAATTCCATTGATGATCTAAAAAGTCAGATCCACAGAGCACGTCTGGCACAAAAGGAATGGAGCGCCTTTTCAATCATCCAGAGGGCAAAGCATATTAAAAAAACAGGTACCTATATATATGATAACGCTGATCGTCTTTCCCGGCTGATTTCTGAAGAAAATGGTAAAACACAGATGGATGCTTTTTCTTCTGAGATATATCCTTCGGTCATGGCTGTGTATTATTATTGTAAAATGGCCGAAAAATTTATTGGGGATAAAAAGATATCTGCCAGTAATATTTTTTTTCTATACAAACGCTGTAAAATCCGACAAGTGCCCTGGGGTGTCATCGGTGTGATTTCCCCATGGAATTATCCTTTCGCCATTCCCTTTTATGAAGTGATAATGGGTCTCCTTGCTGGAAATTCTGTAATATTAAAAACATCATCGGAATCTCAGCTGGTAGGGCGGGCCATTAAGGAAACCATTGATTCTGCAGATTTACCTGACGGCTTATTTAACCTTATCAATATACCGGGACGCATGGCAGGCGATGCTTTTCTGGAAAACGGTATCGATAAATTATTTTTTACCGGGTCGGTCAGAGTGGGTAAAAAACTGATGGTAAAAGCTGCTGAATCTTTGACCCCGCTCTCCCTGGAATTGGGCGGTAATGATCCCATGATAATTTGTGATGATGCAAATTTAGAGCGAGCGGCAGCAGGCACCTTATGGGCCGGTTTTCAAAATTGTGGACAATCTTGTGCCGGGATCGAACGCATATATGTACAGGAAACTGTCTACGAACCTTTTCTTAAAATTCTGAAAACCAGAATTCAAGCGCTGCGTTTGGGATTAGGAACGGATTTTGATACGGATATAGGTTCAATGACCACCACTTCCCAAGTCGAGATAGTGAAAGCTAACATTAAGGACGCTCTGGATAAAGGAGCAGAGATTTATGCTGAATCCCCTTTGCCTGCAAACAACAACCTGAAAAATTTCCTGCCTGCTGCTGTTTTGACCGGGGTTGATCATACCATGGATATTATGCGGGAAGAAACATTCGGCCCGGTTGTCGGGGTCATGAAATTCGGAAGGATCGAAGAGGCTATAAACCTGGCCAACGATTCATCATTGGGTTTAACCGCTTCTGTCTGGTCACGGGATCGCAAAAAAGCAGAAAAAATTGGCCAGCAACTACAGGCAGGTGTAATAACGATCAACGATCATTTGATGACACATGGAATGCCGGCAACACCGTGGGGTGGATTTAAGGAATCGGGTATCGGACGAGGCCATGGTGAAATCGGTTTTAAAGAGATGACACAAACACAGGTGATTGTGCAGGATTTGTTGCATTTCGCCAAAAGGAATCCCTGGTGGCACCCCTATAGCAAGAAAGCGTATCTTGGTATTAAGGGTAATATGCAGGCATTATATTCAAAGAATCTTTGGCAGCGGATCAGTGGTTTAATAAATTTTATCAAAATAGTCCCGGCTATGTTTACAGTCGATTCCAAATGATCGGATAATATTGAGAGAAAAAGTCAATATCGTACGCCCCTTGAATGACTAAAACATTCCACTAAAATTTATCATAAATACTGAAATAATCACAAGCACACAAATCCCTGCGAACGAAACCAGTGTACCTGTTTTTGCCATTTCAAGTGTATCAACCGTACCCGTGGCGAAAGCGATTGCATTGGGTGGTGTACTGATTGGGAAACTCATAGCCAGAGAAGCTGCCAAAGCAACAAATAATGCGCCAATGGTAGGAAGAATAACGGCAATAGATGTAACAATGGGAATGAGTAAATTGGCTGCTGAGGTATGACTCATAAAATTAGATATTAAAATTGTTACTACGATAAACATCGCCACAACAATAACCGGATCAAAACTAGTCCAGGAAATTTGACTAACCAGGATATCTGACAAACCTGTTTTTTTCATTGCAATACCCAATGTCAGCCCACCGGCTACAAGGAATAGGACATTCCATTCAATTTGTTTTAAATCTTCCGGTCCGATGATACCCAAAGTAGTAAAAATCATTATTGGCAAAAGGGCAACCACTGCAGCGGGAATACCATGAATCGGTTCTGTTATCCATAAAAAGACAGTAATACCAAATGTCCACATAACAGTCAGCAGGTCCCAGGTCATCTCAGTTTTTTCGGGGAAGAGAATCTCAAGATGTTCTTTTTTAATGCGGAAAGAACGTATTAAGATGAACCATAGAATGGCAAGCATAATAATCACTACAGGTACACCGATGAACATCCATTTAATGAACGAGACCGAGTAACCAAGTTCTGTCAAAACAGAGGCGGCAACCGCATTCGGCGGTGTGCCAATGACCGTACCCATGCCTCCGATATTAGCTGCAAAGGGAATGGAAAGAATGAGAGCTTTTTTAAAGGCATCTCTTTCTTTAAAATGTGAAAATAATGGGGAAAAAATCGCGAACATCATCGCTGTTGTTGCTGTGTTTGACATGAACATTGAAAAAACGGCTGTTGTTAAAATAACACCCAGAAGCACCATGCTCGGCTTAGTACCAAATGGTTTTATAAATGCTTTTGCCAGGGTTAGATCAAAACCGTGTTTATTTGCTGCCAGGGCCATGATGAAACCGCCAAAAAATAAAATAAGAACCGGACTGGCAATAGGATTAATAAAAATCTGGTAACTATCTGCTACCCTACTCCCGTCCTGGCCGATCGGGCCACCCCATTGTCCGAGCAGATAGACATTTAAAACAACGACTCCAATAGCAGTAGCAAACGGTGGGATAGCTTCTGTCACCCATAGACCGGCAGCGCCAACAAAAATCATAAGACATATACGTGATGCATCAGTAAGTCCTGTAATGGGAGTATAATAGGCGAGCCAGGAAAGAAAAAGTATGATCAGGACTTTAAGTGCTCGCTTCCAATTGATTTTTATTACAATATTACCTTTATCGTCTATTTGAATTGGTTCTGACATTGAGATCTCCATTCTAATATCTAGATGAAATTTAGGCATTGCTCAAAATTGCCGAAACCATAATTTAACCACAGTTTTGATTATAAAGCAAGTAGGGTATTAAGAAGCGAGATGTCAGGATTCAGAAAAGTTTAAAATTATTATTTTCCCAATTTTGGAGCAAATCCGATTTTGTCAAAAGGATTTATTACACTGGTAGAAATATTTCTGAGATGCGAATTAATTCGTTTCAAATGACGGATGTAAAGGGCCAAAGCAACGGCATCGGCAGATGGAATCGATTTATCAGTCTGTTTGATCAGATCATGTTCCCGTTGATCACATAATTTATTCACCCATAGATATTCACTCAATAATTTCTCGGCATCCGTTTTTTCAAAACTCTCAAATTGTTTGCGTACCCGTGAAAAAGTATCTTCGATAGCAGATTCAATATTCCGTAGATCTTTTTCGTACGGTTTACATTTTAATTTCATAAGATAATTTGTGGCTAAATCAAGTACATTTTTGCATTCATCACCAATACGTTCAATATCTATAATTACACTTACAAGAAGAAGACCGGAGTAAATTTCTTCCCTGCCGGTCTCGGCCAGGTGTTGATGGACTTTTTTACGCACTTGACGTTCTAATTTATTAACCTTCTTATCTGAATCATAGACATCTATCCCCAATTTGCCCGGTTTTTGTTTACGCAAGGTCGTTTTTGCCTCCAGAAACATCGATTCTGTTAGGGCAAGCATCGCATATGAGTCCTTAAACGCTTTATCTAACAGAGATTCTTTCCTGAATATTGTGAGCAGTGATTTCCACATATTTATTTACCTCAACGAAATATGATAATGACTAAAAAAGGAATAACGAAAAATACAATAATAACATAGCCAACCGGTATTAATTTATTTATAATTGCCAGTTCGGATAATTTTTCTGCCATGACAATGGGTACCCTCTTTAACGGCCACCAGATAAAAATGCCAAAGACATTAAACAACATATGGGCGAAGGCAACAATAACTGCGTCCGGATTGGCAGTAACCAGAGCAGCTAAGATAGCGGTAATGGTAGTTCCGATATTGGCCCCCAGGGTATAAGGAAAAATCTGGGCGAGGGTTAAAATACCGGCTCCAGCCATTGGTACAACAAGACTTGTTGTAATTGAACTACTTTGTGCCAACATGGTTAAAACCAGACCGACAGTAAATGCACGGAAAGCATTTTTGAAAAGGATCTTATCAAACCAGCCTTCAGCCTTACTGATAACCAAAACCCGCAAAGCATTGACCATTTGCTTTAATGAATAAAACAAGATGATTAAGGCAATGAGCAACAGGATCCAGGGATAAGAGCCAATCCAATGAACAAATAATTTTATGATTGGTTGTGTGGCAGATTTTATCGGATTGAATACACTCAGACCTCCAACATTTTGAAATATGCTTTCCAGCGCTGCCGCAAATTTTCCAAGAAAATTGAAATAATATTGAAGTGGAAATAGAGAAATGACGGCAAGAATATTAAAAAAATCATGAACCATTGAAGCCGCAAAAGAGCGTTTGAATTCATGGGATCGATTGAGATGAACAAGAGAAACCAGAATATTAGTAACCGAGGTGCCAATATTAGCACCCATTACGATAGGTATCGCATTTTCAATATTCAGAACACCACCGGCGACCATTCCAACAACAATTGAAGTTGTCGAAGAAGAACTTTGGATGATCGAAGTGGCAAAGATGCCTATAAAAAGTCCAACGATCGGATTGGCAGTATTGGAAATCAGCGTTTCTGCGAATCCCGCTCCAAATAATTTCATCGAGGCACTCATAAGGTTGATACTTACGAGAAAAAGGTAAAGAAAGGTTACTAATTGGAGCACGCGGACAACAGTAAAATTTTTTAAATATTCGATCTGCCTCATTCGAATTCCATTGTTATATTCCTACACGGATTATACTAATTAATATCCTAAATTTAAAGATATTTTATATAGAACATTCACATCATCCGAACCAAAAAGGTAAGAAATATTGATTACAGCTAAGCCCCAACATATCGAGACGATATTAAAAGTAATTTTGATTAAAAGACTTATTTACTTCTATGCCTATGCGATTTTTAATATTACTAAAAAGGGTAAACGATGTTGTGCTCTTCATCACACATATTCTTTAATGAGAGGCGATATTATTAAAAATAATTTCATTTTAAGGTTTCATCTTGACTATTGTTTTGCATAGGGACAAACTTCTTTTTATATAAAATATATAAATTAGGATTTTTATCCCCAAATTACTTAATATTTATAATTGTGATTGACAGTGTTATTGGTTAAGCTTTAGGTTTAGATCAAATGGTTATAATCCCTGAACGATAAAAAATAAAATTCGTTTGAATAGAAAAAACAATCTTGAAAATAATGAATACACCTCAAGAAATCTCAATAGATATTTCCCCCCAATCTCGATTTGAGATTACGGATATTACAAAAAAAATCTCAGACATTATCCATGGAGAAATGGACCAATATCGTAAAGCCACCTATTCTTCTTTTCATACCACAGCTGGGTACCTAGAACAGAGTTTGTGTTCGAGACTTCATAACCAGAAGGAAAACATCAAATCATATTTCAAGACCTTTCAACATATATTTCCCAATAATGCAGATTATCGTCATGATAACATGACATTACGCAATGAACTGAGTGATGAAGAACGTCAGGTTGAACCAAAAAATGCTGATTCGCACCTGACATTTATCGGTTCAGGATTAAAAAACTGTGTGACTTATATTAATAAGCCGGATATCCCTGTTTATTTCATTGATCTGGATGGGGTTAGTGAATTCGGCCGCAGAACACGCCATACCAAGGCGATGTTTTATAATCATGAAGAAACCGTTTATGCGCACCGGGTTGAAGTTCCGGTATCAAAGCATCCGATCGATTCGATTAACTTACGCGATCCGCGCCTGGGATATCTGGAGAAGTTAGATGAACTCTTACAGACATATGATATAGAAAAAGGGCGGGTAGATATTATCCTGGATCCATCCGAGCGGCATGCGGGTATAACTGTCAATGAATATGAAACACTCCTGATGACTCATGACCTGTTCCAGGTATTTAAAAATCCCTTTAAATTCATGGGTGAAAAAGGTAAATATATCCTGCATCACCCTGCGAAAATTCCTGAACGTACGAGGGATTACGTAAAATACGACTTTGTACACCTATTCAATGAGCTGATGGATTCCTTTCATATCAGTCAATCCGTCATCGAAAAGATGATGGCAAGGCTCTTGGCATTTCCGGCCGAAAAAATACTACGTGTTAAAAGACAGGTCAGTTTTATTATCTCAAACAATGGCAAGGATCGAACGGCGGAGATAATTCAGGGAAGATACCAAAGCCCCATACTGGTGCAATGGAAAGAAAGTCCAAAACTGTCAAGAACCGTCACTCTGAAAATTACCAGATATAAATAGAATCCGCTATAAGAATTACTTAAATCAAAGATCTGGATTGCCCCCCATCAACATTTAAACAAGCGCCCGTGATCAGGCTGGCCCGTTCCGAGGATAAAAAACTAACCACATTGGCTACTTCCTCTATCGATCCAAACCGCCCGATCGGTAACTCTCTTTTTATAAACTCCGCCATTCCTTCAGGATCCTCAAGACATCGACGATCCCAACTCCCACCTGGGAAACGGATGGATCCGGGTGCGATCGAATTGACCCGGATGCCGGCAGGTGCCAGTTCAGCGGACATGATCTTGGCTACACTAATCAGTGCTGATTTTGTGGAATTGTATATGGATAAACCTTCTCCTCCCGATTCCCGACCAAAGATAGATGAAATAAAAATGATTGAACCACTTCCCTGTTTTTTCATTTGGGAAATAAAGATACGGGAAACTTGTATATGGGAGAGTAAATTTAGATCGATAATATCCTGCCAGTCCTGATCAGTCGTATTTTCAAATAAATTTCTTCTATTTCCTCCGGCGTTATTTATCAAAATATCTATTCTTCCGAATTTTTCCAGAACTTTATCCCTTAGCTGGAAGACATCTTGTTTGAGCGTAATGTCAAACGAAAGTCCTAAAATTTCAGCCCCTGATTCACGGATCTCCTTCACTGTCTCTTCCAATGCTTCACGACCACGAGCCACGACAACAATACGGCACCCTTCAGCCGCAAGGCCTCGAGCAATTCCTTTCCCAATTCCGCGGCTGCCTCCGGTGATAACGGCGATTTTACCTGTTAATCCCAGTTCCATAATAACTCCTGTTTTTCATGAATATTGATCTTCCACTGACGTTAAAATTAAAAAATAAAAAATATTTATTCTTTGAAATAACAGGTGCGCCCTTCATGGCAGTCTTCCGGGTCTACAGGGAGTGCATCCGGACCGCTTATTGTCATTGTTTGAAGACACCAGAAATGGCTGGTTGCCGGATTACCCTTTTCCCAGAATCCCTGGGTTCCCTGATCAGGAAGATGACTATCTTCCGAGCGAAAATATTTACAGTGTGGTTGTTGTAATCTTTCCATTTCTTCTCCTCTTACACCAGTGGATCAATTCCCACTGCCTGGCATATCGTTCGGTAGATTACGGTCTTGAAAACCGGTATTTTATAAGCGTTCAGTGAAAGTGGTTCTGCATTTTCCATGGCAGCTTCCGATGCCTGTGTGGCAGTCAATTTATCTACTTTTTTATTCATTAAAACCGCCTCAGCATTTTTCGATCGCATCGGCACCGGTGCGGCTGAACCCAATACAATACGGGCATCCTTACATACATTTCCATTCATCCGCAGGGCAACAGCCACATCAGCCAGTGGCCAGTCGGAAGCCTGCTTCTCTTTTAGTTTACAATAAAAACTGATATAGTTTTTCATCGCAGAAGGAATAATCACTGCTGTTATTAGTTCATTGGCAGCAAGCACATTTTCTTTTTGGATATCCTGGGCAGGGCTAACAAAAAATTCATCAATGGGAATTTCTTTCTGGTCATCACCATTGCTGATATTAATTTGTGCATCCAGGGCCATTAGCGCAACAGCTGTGGCGGAGGGATGTGCAATCGCACAGCCATCAGAATTTCCAAAGATGGCATGGTATTGATTTTCTCCATCAAGGGCAAAACAGATATTTCCACCTTTACGTGTGCAATTAAAATCATTGCTGCGGAAATACCAGCAGCGAGGTCGCTGACAAAGGTTTCCGCCGAGAGAGGCAGCGTTTCTGATCAGAGGAGTAGCGGCTTTTGCTGCGGCCTGTGCCAGCGCCCGGTAGGCACCTTTTAGTTTTTTATGTACGGCTAATTCACTCAAAGTCAGGGCCGGACCAATTTGCATGCGACCGTCTTTATCCACGTCAAGAAATTTAAGTTCCACCAGATCGCGGATAGTAACCAGCCGGCCCGGTGCAGCTAAATCCTCTTTCATTAAATCCAGCAGATCGATACCTCCAGCCTTTACCTGCGTATGGGAGGATCTCAGGTATTCAAATGTTTTATCCAAACTATCCGGTATGGCATATTCGAAGTTATTCATTACCGGTTTCCTTTCTAAATATATAGAATTCAGATAATCTGTTTATTTTTTAACCACGAAGTGCACGAAGATCACGAAGTAATTTTTTTATTTTTCTTTGCGTGCTTCGTGTTCTGTGGTTATAATAAATATTCAGTCTATTATTACTTTTCCAGTGCAGCGAGCACCCTGGCCGGGGTCATTGGTAATTCCCGGATTCTCACCCCAATGGCGTGATAGACTGCATTGGCAATGGCAGCTGCTGTGGGGATTGTCGCAGGTTCACCAATACCAATCGCACCGGTACTGCTTTGTCCCAGATTTACATTCAGGATATGTGATTCAATAATGGGTACGTCCAATGATCCGGCTATTTTATAACTCTCCAGATTTGGATTGACCATAACACCCGTATTACGATCTAACCGGCGATCCTCAAAAAGGGCGTAACTGATACCCTGGATAATACCTCCATTGATCTGATTTTCCAAGGTCAGACGATCCATCGGGCGCCCGCAATCATGTACGGCGAACATTCGTTTTACCTTTATAATCCCGGTACCGGTATCAACTTCAACTTCTGCAAACTGTATTCCGCTTATTTTAAAACGTTCGGGGCGATAATAGTCCGGCCGGCGATCGCCGACCACCGAAAATTGTCCCCGGGGTATTTTATTACAGATTTCCTTCCAGGTCAGTTGTTTCTTCGGATCGGAAAGGTCATAAACACGTCTATTTTCCAGTTTTAACTGATCAGGTTTTACTTCAAGTTCTGAAGCGGCGATCTCGAGAATTCGCTGTCTGGCAGCATATGCAGCAATACGCACAGCCGGGGTGATGCCGGCGGTTGTTTGGCTACCACCGGAGGTCGGTGCCAGACCATATTCTGTGTCACCGATGGTAATCCTGACATCCGCCGGCTCTAATCCCAGTTCCTCGGCAATGATCATAGCCAGAGGTGTGCCAATGCCTCCACCAATATCCTGAACACCGCTTCGTAAGTGCACGGAACCGTCATCATTGACCCGCAGGCTTACATGGGAATCAGCATTATAGATATAATACCATACGGAGTTAGCCAACCCCCAACCGGTCTTAATTACTCCTTTGCCTGCACCAGCTTTTGGTTCTCTTTGAGACCAGCCAAACTTATCGGCACCGACGCGATATTCTTCCTGCCGCACTTTATCAGACATACTATTCATTCTTCGGAATTCCAGAGGATCCATACCCAGACGATAGGCCATTTCATCAATAGTTTGCTCTAAGGCAAAAGTACCCTGGGGATGTCCCGGTGCCCGGAATGGCGCGGCCGGACCGGCATTGGTAAAAACATCCGATTCTTCAGTATATAATTTCTCGACGTCATATATATTTTTAGCCGGGCCGCTGGTTCCGGCCCCTCCACCCACACCCGGGGTCCCAAATGAGATTAATTTGATTGCGGTAATTTTTCCATCACTTTTTGCACCTATAGATACTGTTTGGATTGAATCCGGCCGATTTCCAGTTGCCAGATGGTCTTCTTTACGGCTTAACATCAACCGGACAGGCGCCTTGGCCTGACGTGAGAGCCTGACAGCCAGCATCGTGTAAATATCGGCTTTTAACTTGGAACCGAACCCGCCACCCATAAATTTGGTTAATACCCGCACTCTCGACTTGGGTACATTAAAATAGTCAGCCACATTATCACGCACCCTAAAAGTTCCCTGTGTGGAGGCCCAAATGGTGATTTGATCATCCGTCCAGTGAGCGACAACACCATGTGTTTCCATCGGGCTATGGGTTTGAACCTGTGTCCGGTATGTTGCTTCGACGACATGATCGGATGACCTTAAGATACTATCAACTTCAGCGGGTTCTGCATCTTTTGGAAAGATTTGTGGTGATCGAATATTTCTTGATCTGGTACCCTCTTCTTGTTCTCTATTAGTAAACACTGCTGGGGCGTCTTTTTTCATCGCCTGATCAAGATCGACAACAAAAGGTTGCAGATCATACTCAATCTTTATCAACTTGGCGGCCGCTTCTGCTTGATAGGCTGTATCCGCTGCCAGGGCAAGGATTTCCTGCCCGGCAAACCGAACCGGAAACGGCAGATCATCCTGGACTAAAATAATCGCTTTTACACCGGGAGATTTCTCAGCCTTTGAAATATCAATCCCGGTCACCAATGCCGCCGGATAGGGTGAACGGAGTATTTTGCCGTGCAGCATGTTCGGTAATTGAATATCATAGGTATAATTTGCCCGACCGCTGGTTTTATATACCCCATCGATACGGGGAACATAAGTGCCGATATATTTAAGCTTATCTTTCCCATCCCAGGGCTTCGGGTCGCTGTCCGGTACTTCAACGGTCATCGCTTCCAGATCATCTTCTATACCGATATATAATTTCTCTTTTCTTGACATGACAATCTCTCCGAATAATGTTATTTCATTTTCTTTGCCGCTTTTTCAACCGCTTTAAATACATGCGGATAAGTACCGCAGCGACAGAGATTACCACTGACAGCTGTTTTTATATCTTCTAGGGACGGTTGTGAATTGTGATCAAGCAGGTGTTTACTACTCATGATCATCCCTGATGTACAAAATCCACATTGCATGGCATCTTCTTCGATAAATGCCTCCTGCAACGGATGCAGTTTACCCGGTTCCGGCGCCAAACCCTCGATGGTCTCAATCGACCGTCCAACCGCATCCAGGGCCAGGGTCATGCAGGCCGAAACCGCCTTTCCATCCATGATAACCGTGCAGGCACCGCAGGCGCCCCGGTCACAGCCGATTTTCGTACCGGTTAAATGGAGTAAGTCTCTTAAAGCACCAGCCAGAGTTGTTCGTGGTTCAATGGTGACTGGTACATTTTTACCATTGACAATAAAAGTAACTTTTACTTTTCCCGGACCGACAATATTGTCTTTCTCCAGAATTCCCGCATTTTCCATTTGATTGACCACGCCACCTCCTTTGGCTGCGGCCGCGCTCACGGAAGAAACACCGATGCTTTTCAGAAAGGTACGGCGGGTTAACTTTGGAGCCTGTTTACATTTACTATTTTTGTCTCCCATACTGTTTTCTCCTGTATCACTCGTTTTAAATTGTTATTTCATCTAATAATAAATATGGGTAAATATGAATATCCAGATTGTATCAGGCGGGTCTACATTGGGCACGGCACGCCGTGCCCCTACACGGGCTGTGCCCTTACCGTTTCCAAATCTCTAGTTCCTAATTACTAATTACCAATCCCCAATTCTAAATTATAAATTCGTAATTTAAAATTTTTCTAGTATACTTCCAGGTTGGCTATATGTCAAGAAAAAATTGATAAAACGGAAGGAGTGAGGTAAGTATGGGTAATGTACCAAGACCAACTAGAATTCTGCCATTCTTATTCCGGGAATGACAGGAATTAATGTAGAGGCAATTTTAGCTATTTTACCTTTAATTTATCCGCTGAGGCGAACAGACTCAATTTTCGCATTAAATTCGTCAAACGTATGTTTACCCAGGAGAAAAGTTTGTTGCTTTCCTTGCTTATCATAAATAAACGTTGCCGGGACTGCACCACGCCATTGACTGTTGAACAAATTGATCAAATCATATATTTCAAATATAAAACGCATCGAGCTCGGGAATTATATTCCAGAAATTGTTTCCCATAAAAGATACAAACATAGCTGTTTCAATCATTTCTGTCAAAACCATAAAAACATCCGATCTTAAGGAAATCAATATACGGGATCAATTGTCCTCGCTGCAGATATATGTGTTATACGACAACCTAAGCTGATGAAGTGATCCCTTAATTTTTATTGGACTTACCTGTCCAAATCCCTATATTTATATAGTGAACATAATATAAATGACTGAGTCCACCCTAACCAGGAGCGATTGCAGAAAGCAAAAATTATGTCCTTCAAAAAAGTGAATTAATTAATGCCTCGATACAAACGGCCTTAATATAATTTGTTAGAAAATCCCCGTGAAGCGGAACGATAAGAAATTTTTTCTGATGGGAGACCTTAAGATTTCTACATGATAGATCTAAAAAATAAGGAGAACTTATGTTATCAGTGGATCGTCGTCACTTTTTGAAAATGGGCACCCTGGCTTTAGGGGCAAATATGTTCAACTTGTTTCCGCAGAACATACTACCGGCCAGTGACACAACACCAAACAAAAAAACGAAGATTTATACAGTATTCCTCTCCGACGCACCCTCACAAGATGATACTCATGTCGTCCCCGTTTCAAACGATGAAATCATCCGTCGTTTAAAAAAGGACTGCACGGGGGTGGACTTTATTGTGCGCGATTTGATAAAATCCACCAAATTAGAAACTGTTCTAAATGAAATGAATGATTTACAAAGACTGGCGTTTGACGGCGTCATCGTCTGTGGCTGGCCCAGAGATTATGACCTGTTAAGAAGCGGATTACCAACGATTAATGTTTCCATTGTGAATGATTTTATGAATGTACCATTTCCTGTTTACACTGAGAACAAAGTCGTCACTGCCTTTTTAGATCCCTGGAAATTCAGCAGTTCGACTAAAGTTCGGGATCTTATGTTTAATGATCTGGTAGGAAAGATACATTTAATCAAGGCGCTCAGGACATTCAGAGATTCGACGATTTTAACAGTCACGGATTCACCATTTGTAAATGTGATTTACGGTGATGTCCTGAAAAAACCTCCCCAAGACTATAATGAAAAAATTCTGGATGCCATTTTTGATCATTTAGGTGTGAAAGTTATTAAAATTGGAACAAATGAAGTATGTGATGAGGATGCAATAAAAAATATCTGGTATAATGAAAGTAAAAAAGCAAATGAGATCGCGAAAACCTGGATAGTAAACGCAAAAAAAATGACAAACACGACGGAAGAAGAGGTTGTAAAATCTTCCAAATGTTATTTGGCGATGAAAGTGCTGATGAAAAAATATCAGGCAACTGCGATGGCCTTTCATATACGTACCCTAAAAAAGGATCCGAAACCCGATGAACTTGTATATCCAGCCCTGGCCACTTCTGAATTTCAGAGGGAAGGTATTGTGGCTAAATGTCAATCGCACCTGAATATAGTACTTTCAGAAATGGCTTTACAATTTGCCTTTGGTGTACCAAGCATGCTGGGTGATTTTGCGGTGGATTTATACAACAATACATCAATCGTTCAACATTGCGAAGGACCATGGAATCCCTGGGGTGGAGAAAAAATAGTACCTTATATCATAACCGATCATCGTGAAAGACGTGTCAGGGGGCACAGCATGCCCGGGGTTGGAGCAGCTTCATGGATTTTGTATCCGTCGGATGAACCGGTCACGATCTGGCAATTAGATATTTTAAGAAAAGAAATTCTCGTGCACACCGGGAAAACGATCCCTATAGAATCGGAACAATCGCTGTATCAGCGTCATTTTTGGGAAATGATGTGACGGACTAAAATTGTCGCATCAGTTGATGCAAAAAGGATTATCAAACATATTCATCCGGATGTTTATGGTGTACACAAACTCGCCACCTTTGGAGATTATCGGGAGAAGATCAAAGATCTGGCGACCTTTTTAGGATTTAATGTCATAGAAGAGGATGCATAAATATATTGAGCAATTATTGTACGGCTTATATAAATTGATTCAATTAATGATTAAAAAATGAAACCGTTTTTATTTTTCACACTACAATAAAGAACGAAAGGATATTAATTGAAAAGACGGGAGTTTACCAGACTCATAGGAACGGCGACGGCGGGTTCGATCTTTTCCAATACCGCATGCCTTCAAAACCGATCGGGGAAAGACAACAGGCCCAATATACTCTTCATTATGACCGATCAACAGTCCGCGCAGATGATGAGCTGTACCGGCAACCAATGGCTCAACACCCCCGCCCTGGACCGCCTTTCCGCCTCAGGGATAAGGTTTGAGAACAGCTTTGCCTGTAACCCGGTCTGTGTACCAAACCGCTTCAGTCTCCAGACGGGTTTGATGCCAAGCGCCATTGGCATGAGTCATAACGGAGACGCCGGCCGGGCGAAAGTGACCGATCGCATGATCCGGCAGTCACTGGGTCATCTATTCAAAAATGCCGGATATGAAACAGTTTATGGTGGGAAGGTACATCTGCCAGAAAAAATGAAGCGCTTGCAGGATCTGGGATATCGAAACCTGACCGAAAATTCACGTCAGGACCTGGCCGATGCCTGCGTAGAATTCATTCATAAGAAACACAAAAAACCCTTCTTTCTGTTTGCCTCTTTCATCAATCCCCATGATATCTGTTATATGGCACTTAACGAATACCGTCGGGTGAATGGCGAATTAGCGGTGGACAATATTGACTCTAAATCCTGCGAAAAAGTACTTGATAAAGCCCGAAAGAGTGCTGACTTCAACGCTTTTATTAAAAAATACAGCCCTCCCCTGCCGGAAAATCATGAGATTCCCGACAGAGAGCCCGAATGTATCACCCGCAAGTATACCGAGGCGCGGCCTTTCCGGGATTATGTCCGCAAAAACTGGCCTGAAGAAAAATGGCGTTTACATCGCTGGGCCTACTGCCGTTTGACGGAGATGGTGGACGCCAAGATCGGTCAGGTACTTGATGCGCTGCGGGAAGCAGAACTAGAAGATGATACACTGATCATCTTTACCAGTGATCACGGGGACATGGATTCTGCCCACAAGTTGGAACATAAATCAGTACTCTACGAGGAAGCCGTGCGTATTCCTTTTATCATGAGTTATAAGGGAATGATTTCCCCCGGCAAGATTAATAATAGACACCTGATTTCCAATGGTCTTGACCTGCTCCCTACTCTTTGCGATTATGCCGGAATCAACATTCCCGGGGACATACCCGGCGCCAGTATTCGCTCTTTAGTGGAAGGTAAAAATGATGCCCGCTGGCGCGATCATCTCGTCGTAGAAAGCCAGAACGGCAGGATGGTTCGTACACAGCGCTACAAGTATTGTATCTACGATTCCGGAAAAAACCGTGAACAATTGATAGATTTGATAGATGATCCGGGTGAAATGAAAAACCTTGCCGGGGATGAAAACTTCGCAGATATTTTAAAAAAACATCGTCAACTCCTAAGCCAATGGGTGTTGAAAAACGGCGATGATATCGGCACCCAATATATTTCAGTAAATGGTTAACCTTGAGCAATAGATTCTTTGTTGTGACTTTGATGAGGATAATTAATTTATTGAATATCGAACAAGGATTAACGATTTAAGATATAAGAATCGAATAAATTCAATATAAAACATGCCCAAGCCGATATTTTTTTGAACCACGAAGATTACGAAGAACACAAAGGGACATTAGGCATTAGGAACTCGGAACTTGTAAAATCATGGAGGATTTAATCCCAATAAGTCTTCTGGAGGAAGACATCTTTTATCGGGGGTAATTATAGATTTATAGTCATCCCGCAAGGATTTTCTCGCGTGTCGATATTATCGATAAAAATTAAAAAAAACTTGGCGATCTTTGAGTCACCTTTGCGCTTTTGCGGTTAAAAACTTCTCCACATAAATGACTAAGAATACAAAGAAAATATATATATTTATTAACGAAGAACGCAAAGGGCACAAAATATTTTTTAAAACTTCGTGTACTCTGTGGTTAATATATTCATATTTTTAGCTATACCATATTTCCAAAAAAATCGTCTTTTCTTATTATTGGAGGAAATAGAATGCATAAAATTTCCAAGACATGCAGTCTAATGACTGTTGGTTTTTTATTTCTTGCTTTTTTTATTAAAAACCCTTACCCATTGTTTGCCGGGACGGGATCGTACTTGGGATCAACACCATCCGGTCAGAGGCAATTTCTTTTATTAGACTCCCGGGTTATTGATAAAACAGAAAATGCAGAATTAACACTGGGGAATATCAAAAAAGATGGGCGAAATCCGCTTTTTATAGAAGATAAACCCTGGGAAATGCGTTTTGATAATCTATATGCTAACATTCTTTACGACGAAGAGGAAAAAGTATATAAATGCTGGTATTCGCCGTTTATTATTGATCCGGGAACGATAAAAATTCCCAAAGAAGAAAGAAATCAAATAAAGTATCCCGCCAACAGAATGGGAAAAAGAGAAATGGGTGTGTGCTATGCCCAATCAAAGGATGGCATACACTGGGATAAACCCAACCTTGGTATCCTTGATTATGATGGAAATAAAAACAATAATATTGTCATTCGCCATACCCATGGAGCGGGTGTGTTTAAGGACACACACTCAACTGATCCCGCCCGCCGTTATAAAATGATATTTAAACGCGAAAAGATGTTCGTTTCATTTTCTGCAGATGGCCTGCACTGGGATGATCCAATCGCCTGTAAGGATTTAAATGTGGCCGGGGACACCCATAACAATGCCCTTTGGGCACCAGACCAGAACAATTATGTCGGCATCACACGCATGCGGGGTGGAGAGCCCCGTGTTCGTCAGGTCGGCCGGACCAGTTCTACTGACTTCACCTCTTGGTCAGCAGCAAAAGTAATCCTGCAGGGGCAGTCGCCGGATTATCAGGTTTATGCCCTGCCCGTTTTTTTTTACAAAGGGGTCTACCTAGGTCTGCCGGCAATTTTTGATACAAAACATGACCGTGTTTGGACTGAATTAGCCTGGAGTACAGATACGATTAAATGGGAACGGATCCGGCCGGGTACAGCGTTTATCCCAAATTCCAGTCATAAGTTTCATTATGATTGGGGGTGCGTTTACGCTGCCGCCTACCCTATCATTCAAAAGGATAAAATTCTGGTTTACTATGGCGGAAGCAATGGTCCCCACACCGGCTGGAGAAATAGTTCTCTCTGTTTGGCAACCATCCGAAAGGATGGTTTCGCCGGTTATGAAGCCATAGATGAAAAAAACTATGCCAATATCCTAACAAAACCGATCGATTTTATGGGGGAATCTATATCCCTATGTGCAGATGTTTTTGACGGTGGGCATATTTTAGTATCTGTCCATGATCTATCAGATAACCTGTTAGCCACAGGAATGACTATCAAAGAGTCCGTTACGGATGGTCCTGTCACCTGGTTGAATTCGTCTTCTCTGAAGGCCTTTATCAACAAAAAAATTGTCTTAAAATTTGAATTCACAAAGGCCAAACTGTGGTCTTTTGATTTTCGTTAATTTGGTCAAGTAATACACCACGAAGCAGATCCTTCGACCTTTCGGTCTTCAGGACAGGCTCCGGACACGAAGATTTTTTATTGATTTTATAAAATAAAATATATACGATAAATTGAATCAAACCTCCTTAATAATTTAGATCCAAATAATTAATATTAAATCTTCGTGATCTTCGTGGTTTATGATTTGACTAGATCCACTATTTAATCATATTGTAAAGAATTAATACTTATGACACTACCAACCAATTATATAGGGGTAATAATGAAAACAATTCTCGGTTTTATGGTTTTGTTGCTCTTTATGGGATGTGCGGCAACCACAGACAACACTTTTAACAGCACCCTATGGATCCAAACGGCCGCTGAATACAAAGCCCAGGCACTGCAAACCTATCATACGGCCGGATCACATATACAGGAAGCTATTAATGATAAACAGTGGACAGCAGCACTGGAGCAGTCCGGTGATTATTCGGACCTACCACCGGCTGTTATTTTAGATGTCGACGAGACCGTCCTTGATAACTCGGACTATCAGGCCAACCTGATAAAGAATAATGCCGTGTTTACCCCGGCTAACTGGGATCATTGGGTCGGTTTAAAAAGAGCATCAGCGGTTCCGGGGGCCGTAGATTTCATCAATGAAATACAGAAACAGGGGGTGCATGTCTTTTTTGTAACCAACAGGGAATGCAGAAAGAGAGGGACCGGTGAACCGTCATGTCCTCAGGAAGACGACACCATTGAAAACCTCAAAAAGGTCGGTATCGAAGTTGTAAATGCCGGGAATGTTTTTTTGAAATATGAAATGAAAAACTGGAGTTCCGAAAAAAAAACCAGAAGAGAATTTATAGCGGAGCGATATCGAATTATCATGTTGTTTGGTGATGATCTCGGCGATTTCTTACCTGATGTGAAATATAACATTACCCCCGCAAAACGCGAGGAGTTAGTTTACAAATACCGTCAAAAATGGGGAAAAATGTGGTTCGTACTGTCTAATCCCATCTATGGCTCATGGGAGAGAGTACTTCAGGAACCAAAAGATCAATATTTAAATACATACTGATATCAACACTTCAAGAATGAATATTGAACAAGGATTAACGAATAACGATTTCTGAAGTATTGTACAATCAAAAAATAAGAATTAATCAGGTTAGGCGTTCTTCTATATTGAATTTTGCACTTTATCAAATTCTAATTATAACCGGGAGTAACACATGGAACCTGATGTATGGGCACTCTATTCCTTAATGCTACGTAGCCGTCTTTTTGAAAACGACGTCATCCGCTTGTGGAATGAGGGGAAAATATCCGGAGAAATGCATTTAGGTATTGGTGAAGAAGCGATTGTTGCCGGAGTTATCTCCCATCTACAGGAGGAAGATGCCCTGGCACTGGACCATCGCGGGACAGCACCAATGATTATGCGTGGTGTTGATCCTGTGCTTCTCATGAAGGAACTTCTCGGACATCCCGATGGACTTTGTGGCGGGATGGGTGGACATATGCATCTTTTTTCACGCGAACATTTAATCTCGTCCTCGGGTATTGTCGGAGCGTCGGCCCCTGCGGCTGTTGGTTTTGCTCTTTCTGCCCAATATCTCCGACCGGGTAAAATTGCCCTGGCTTTTTTTGGCGAGGGAGCCATCAATCAGGGGATGGTGATGGAATCCTTCAATCTGGCCGCAGCCTGGAAACTACCGGTTCTATTCATATGTAAGGACAACCAATGGTCGATCACCACACCATCCGATTCAGTAACCAGCGGAATACTGACGGAACGCGCCAAAAGCTTCGGTATGTATGCCCGTGAGGTTGATGGTAGTGATGTTCTGGCTGTCTGGGAGGCGGCCAGAGAAGCCATTGAACTAGGACGTCAGGGTAAAGGTCCGTCTTTTTTGCACATGCATTGTGTCCGCCCGGAAGGTCATTTTCTTGGCGATCCATTGATTCGGATCTCCCGCCAGCCAATGAAAGAAATGAAAAAAATGGCTGGTCCTTTGCTAAAATCAGTAATAAAAATCAAAGGATCATCCATATTTCAGCGGTCGGCAAGTCTCGGAAAGGTATCCGCTACTCTGGGGAAAACGCTCAAAAGCCAAACCTTGAAATCACATGATCCACTACAGATCCTGCGTGACCAGCTGAAGTCGGATAAGGAGCGTTTAATTAAAACAGAGAACATAATTAAAAATGAAATCGAAGAAATCATAAGAAAAGCACTGCAAACGGCAGCATAAAATTACGGAGATTACAGTCATGTCAATCATGAATTTTGCGGAAGCCATTGATCATGCCCTCGCTCAAGCGATGGCAAAAGATGACCGCATTATCATTTTTGGGGAAGACGTTGAACTGATGCGTCTCAATCTTTTTTCCCGTTTTGGTAAAAAACGTGTTCGTAATACACCGATTAGTGAAAGTGCTTTTTTAGGGGCCGGGGTGACTGCGGCGATGTCCGGGTTGCGACCGATCGTGGAGATCATGCTTGTCGATTTTATCGGAGTGGCGATGGATGCTGTTTTGAATCATATGGCAAAAACTGAGAAATTCTCCGGTGGAAAATGGAATGTCCCACTGGTCATCCGGGCCGCTTGTGGGGGAGGGTATGGTGATGGCGGACAACATGAACAAACGTTATGGGGATGGCTGGCGCACATTCCCGGACTATCCGTTGTTGTACCTTCTAATCCAACCGATGCGGGCGGATTACTGTTGTCTGCCCTTGAATCGGAAGGACCGGTTATTTATCTTGAACATAAATTACTCGCTGATTATTGGCTCGATTACATGGGGGGCAGCCATAGAAAAAACGTACAATTCGACATACCCGAGGCCGGTGTCCGGGGTGTTACTCCAGATAAATGGCAGTCAATACCATTGGGACAGGCAAAAATATGCCGGCAAGGCAATGATTTAACGATAGTTAGTGTCGGTGTTGGCCTGCATCGGTCACTGGAAGCAGCAGAGTCTTTAGAAAATGAGGGAATTTCTGCCGCGGTAATCGATTTAAGATCCGTATATCCCCTGGACAAGGAGGCGATTTGTGAGTCTGTAAAGCAAACCGGCCATCTTCTGGTTGTTGATGAAGACTACCAGAATTTCGGCTTATCCGGTGAATTAGCGGCCGTGGTCCTTGAGGCGGGCATCTCCTTTAAATTTGCACGCGTCTGCACAATGGATACCATACCTTATGCACGGCCATTAGAAGATATTACCTTACCTAATACGAGTCGAATCCTGGAATCTGCAAGAAAATTATTAAAGGCTAAAGTATAAGTCCTACTAATGATAGTGGAAGAATGTCAAATGTCCAATTTCAAATGCCAAATCAAATCCCAAGCCCCAATGCCAAAATCCGGGAAGCTCGGAAATTCATGTTTTTAAAAGTACTAATCTATGGTTTGATCCTACAGAATACATTACCGGAGAACACATCACCGTTCTTATTGAGCGAACGAATCCAAAAAAATATTACGTTGATCTCTCATTCCTCCCCAAGGTTGCCCACAAATAAATTGATTAACCACGAAGTTCACGAAGCACATCTTTCGATCTTTCTGTCTCAGGAAAAGCTCCGATCTCGAAAAAGGAATATTATGATTTGTCATCATAGAAGGATCTTCTTAGGTGAAAATATCAGACCGACACCAAAAAAGATCCCTACGGGATGACATTAAATCTCTAATTACTAATGAATCTTCGTGGTTCAATAATAATCCAATTCCCCATTTGATTTAACTTGTTGTATTCTATATATTTTTTAAAAAATAATATTTTCCTTGATTGGTCCTTATCCATGTCTCTCATACATTTACTAACACGATCATTTTTATTCCTTCTAATCTTCTTTGCCTTAATATCGGTTTTTTCCTGTGCTCCTGCCAACCAGTGGGCGACGACGGCGGTTTGGGATGAGTTCATATTCTCTGAATTACCCGGTGAGGAGGACTACCCGGATGCCGGCGCGGTCATTTTACTCGATGAGGGAAATGCTGAAATAGTTGGCAGCGGTCAAATCGGTTTCACCATCTTTGAAAGACACCGGGTTGTAAAAATTTTTAATGGCGGTGGATATAGACATGCCAATATCTCAGTGGCCTACAATCAGGATAGTGAAGTTGAGATGATTGAAGCAAGGACAATCTCTGCGGACGGGAAAATTACGGTCTTAAAGGAAGAGGATATTTTTGATATCACTATATACCCGTCCTTTATTTTTTATTCTGACCAAAAAGCGAAACTATTCACCTTTCCTGCCGTGGATGATGACTGTATTCTGGAATATAAATACCGCCTGGCGGTAAAAAACAGAACGCTTGTTCACTCCTGGTACTTTCAGGATAATGACCCGGTAAAGATATCCCGGTTTAGCCTTAAAACCCCAACCGAATGGGAAATTAACTCCCGGATGTATAATATCGATACTGAAGGTGAGGTCGTTAATATTCCCAACGTCAATAAATCCATTCGCACCTGGGAAGCACGGGATCTGCCGGCCCTTCCGGCAGAAGTGGCGATGCCTCCCACCCGGGAACTTGGCGCCCGGATAGCCATATCCCCTATTGGATTCAAAAAATGGTCCGATGTTGCCCGCTGGTATCATACCTTAAGTGCATCCCAGATGGAAACGGATAATGATATTAAAGAAATAGTTACAAATATAACAGCGGATACGAATAATGATCAGGAAAAATTGCAACATATTTTTGAATGGGCACGCGACCGTGTACGTTATATTGCCGTATCTATCGGCATCGGTGGATTTAAGCCTCATAAAGCGGGAGATGTTTTACTGAACCGCTATGGTGATTGTAAAGATATGACCACTTTAATTTGCACAGCTGCCAAAGCAGCAGGTATTCCTGTTCACCAGGTACTGATCAGTACCCGTCCGAACGGGTATGTGGATACCAGCCTGGTTTCTCCCTATCAATTCAATCATGTGATCGCTTTTGCCCCGGTCACAGGCGACAGCGGTTTATGGCTCGATGCCACCAAAAAAGGCTGCCCCTTCGGGCAGCTGCCCTGGTACAATCAGGACCGATTGGCCCTGATCGTAGATGATGAAGGCAACGGCACTTTTGTAAGAACACCCAATAAATCAGATCCGGATAATAAAACTTACATTCAATGGGAGGTTGATTTGGATACGCTCCTCAATGCCACCATTGTGGGCAAAAGCTGCTATTGGGGAGAGCCGGCCAGCGAAACCAGAGAGGTTCTATTCGACCTGAGCAATAAACAATGTAAACGGTGGATTGAGGGATATTTGGCAGGAAAATGCCCGGGTATCAGACTGGAATCCTTTTCGATTACCGGTCTTGATACGGTCCGTGATCCGCTGACCATTCATTATAAATTTGACACCCGGCTTTTTGCTTCTCAAACGGAAAAAATGGCCCTGTTAAATCCGGGTAATATATCCCTGACAGAACTCCCGGATTTTTTCCGGGCCAGGGACAGAGCGACTCCGGTACAATTCCGTTATGGATTAAAAAATCAACTAAACTTAGAAATTAATATACCAAAAGAGTGGAATATTCAAATACCAACCCGCAAAGATTCAATATCATCACCATTTGGAAATGCACTCTGGGAATGGAAAACCAACGATAACGTTTTCCGGGCCATACATAAATATATGTTTGGTGGACAGCCTGTCTCCCCTGAATTGTATCCTCAATACCAGGAATTCTTAGACGACATCCATAAAAATGATCTGGTCCAAACCATACTGATTAAAAACCTGAATGATTCTCCAAAGAGAACGCATAGTATTATTCCTATGAATAATAACTAGCCGGATCAATTCATCGCGCAGCGCAGGGGTGTAGAGATGAAAAAAATGTTGCTTCTCCGGTAATGTCAAAACTATCATAAAATTGAGAGTAAAAACAAAATCACTAAAAAGGCTATATTATGAAAACCGATAAATTTCCTTTTATGATTTTTGCGCATCTTTTACTATTAATTTCACTGTTTTCCTGCCAGTTAAAAGATTCATCATACAGCGCTCCTCCATTCCTGTTGGATGAATTTACCATTACAAAAATTCAGCAGGGATACAAAAATGGCACCTATACTGTAAAACAGATCATACAGCTCTATATCGATCGTATTGACGCCATTGATCGGCACGGACCAAAACTAAATGCTATTATCATGGTCAATCCGGAGGCATTACAAATTGCCGATTCACTGGACCGGACGCTGGCAGCCGGCGATCGCCGGGCCGGCAGCAACGAGGGAACCTTATTTGGTATCCCGGTGATTCTCAAAGATAATATTGATACCCATGATAAAATGCCTACGACCGCCGGTTCCAGAATTCTCAGAGATTCCTATCCATTACAGGATAGCCAGGTGGCAAAAAAATTAAGAGCGGCGGGAGCGGTCATCCTCGGTAAGGCCAATTTGAGTGAATGGGCGAATTACAGGGCTTCTTTTTCTTCCAGCGGTTGGAGTGGTTTAGGTGGCCAGACAAAGAATCCCTATGTACTGGACAGGAATCCCTGCGGATCCAGTTCCGGATCCGCGGTGGCCGTGTCTGCCAATTTATGTGCGGTTTCCATCGGGACAGAAACCTGGGGCTCAATTATGTGCCCATCCAATGCCAATGGTATTGTCGGCATAAAACCAACGGTTGGTCTTTGGAGCCGTTCCGGTATCGTGCCCATTAGTTATACGCAGGATACAGCGGGTCCTATGGCACGCACTGTTAAAGATGCGGCAATATTACTTGGTGTCATTACCGGTATTGACACCAGCGATAAAAAAACACTGGACAGTAGCGGCAACTTCCATCGCGATTATACATCATTCTTAAAAAAAGACGGTTTACGGGGTAAACGCATCGGCTATCTCAAAACAGAAGAAGGAACACATTATAAAGTAGATACACTGATGCATCAAGCCCTCCGCTTTTTAACGAGTAAAGGTGCAACTATTATTGAGCTGGAAAAACTGGTCGAAGGCACACCCTATACAAATTCAATTGAAGTGATGGCTTATGAATTCAAAGATGGATTAAAAAAGTATTTTGCCAGGCTTGGTGAACATATGCCAGTATCGGATCTGAAGGAAGCCATCAAGGCGACACAGGCGGATAGTCTGGAAATGCCTTATTTCAATCTGGAGAGAATGAAAAACGCGCAATCCAAAGGAAATCTTGAAACGGAAGCGTATAAAGATGCTCTCCGGAATATGCTTAAATCTTACCGTGCTGAAGGGATTGACCGGGTAATGGATAAACATCAACTGGATGCCATTGTCTCCCCTACCGGTGGGCCGGCCTGGAAGACTGACTTGATTAACGGTGATAATTTTGTGCTGTCCACCTCACAGTATGCGGCGCTTTCCGGTTATCCCAATATTAATGTTCCGATGGGTTTTGTTGGCGAAGTGCCTGTGGGTATTTCCTTCTTTGGCAGGGCATGGAGCGAACCCCTATTGCTTGAAATGGCCTATGCCTATGAACAGGGAACGCAGCACAGAAAGCCTCCCAAATTTTTATCGACAGATTAAATCTAAAACTAAATAATGCAGAAAATAAACCAATGTGGAGTAAGCCATCGAATTGAGCAAACTGCTGGATTTAATTTTACAGACTATATAGCAGATACAATTTTTCTCACCGCTATTACTCTCTATGGCCTATGGGGGCTATGGTATCGGTGGAGAGATAATGATATGTGGAAACCAGGGTGGTTCGCCCTGTAATTAGCGACGGATATAACATTAAATGTGTGAATCGATAACAGCGAACTATAAAGAGAAATTAGATCTCATAGATATGAGCTCAATCTCAATTCATTAGCCACTTGCCTGGAGGAGATCTAAAATGCCAGTCGATATTTAAAGAGATCCAAATCTAAAAGATAAACTAATTTCCTATGCATTTGTTGTGATGACGATCGCCATCATCATTCTAAGTAGTTTTTATGTACGCCCAGTCTATGGATTAATTGTTCACCTTATTGTTATATTTTTCACCCTGTTCTTACTTATCGTGTGGCATGCAAGAAATATAGTCTATAAGTGCCCACATTGTGATCATGAGTTTGAAATCTCCTTTTGGAAAGATTTGATATCACCCAGTTTTTTTAATAAAAAATTGGTAAAATGCCCTAAATGTGGAACCAGAGATTGTGCAACAGAACTGATAAAAAATCGTTCAACCAAAATATAATGTTTGGCATGATTGGTAATTGGTAATTGGTAATTTAATATTGTCCGTATAGGAGAGAACCTGTTGAAAACGAAGATAACACGACGGAACTTCTTAGCAACTGCTGCCACCATGGCAGCCTTCCCGGCCTGGTCGCAGATACTCCTGACCAGTGAGACGACCAGAAAGCCCAACATCCTCTTCCTGCTTATCGATGACCAGCGCAACGATACCCTGGGCTGTGCCGGCCACCCGATTATCAAGACGCCCGTGGTCGACCGTCTAGCCTCCGAAGGTGTGCGTTTCCGCAATGCCTTTGTAACCACATCCATCTGCGCTGCCAGCCGGGCTTCCATTTTTACCGGCCTGTATGAAAGAACGCACGGCTATACTTTTGGCAAACCGCCTGTCCGTGCCTCGCACATATCAGAGAGTTATCCGGTGCTTTTGCGCAAAGCCGGTTATCGTACCGGTTTCATTGGCAAGTATGGGGTCGAGACCGAGGGAGAGCAGGCGTCTGAGATGTTCGACATCTTCAAGCCACATGGACGTAATCCTTATTTCAAGGAACAAGCGGATGGAAGCCTGCGGCACGAAACTGAGCTAGCCGGCGACCGGGCGATTGAATTTTTGAACAGCAATCCCGGGGAAAAACCCTTTTGCCTGTCCATAAGTTTCAATGCCGCGCATGCAGAGGACGGAGACAAAGAAAACCATTTTCCATGGCCCAAAGCAGTGGACGGCATGTATGACGATGTGGAAATACCGGCCCCGCGCCTTTCTGATCCTTCGGTCTTTGAGAACCAACCGGAATTTCTGAAGAAATCGATGAACCGTGAACGCTATTTTTGGCGCTGGGACACGCCGGAGAAATACCAAAAAAACATGAAAGCCTATTTTCGGATGATCAGCGGTATTGACCGGGTGATTGGACGTATCCGGGAAGAACTCAGCAAACTTCACCTGGCCGACAACACTATCATTATCTACATGGGTGATAATGGGTATTACATGGGTGATCGCGGTTTTGCCGGAAAATGGTCGCATTATGAACAATCACTTCGTGTCCCACTGATTATCTATGACCCCCGTTTGCCAAAAGCAAAACGCGGTAAAGTAAAGGATGAGCTGTCTCTCAATATCGATGTTCCGGCCACTATACTAGAACTTGCCGGAATAAAGATACCAACGCAATACCAGGGTAGCAGTCTTACCTCATTGTTGCATGGTAATACCCCCGCCGGCTGGCGAAAAGATTTTTTCTGCGAACACCTGATGGATCATAAAGACATCCCCAAATGGGAGGGCGTCCGGGGAGAACGTTATGTTTATGCCCGGTATTTTGAACAGCAACCGGTCTATGAGTTTCTTCACGATCTCCAGGCCGATCCTGATCAACTTATCAATTTTACCTCAAACCCGGAATACAAAGATATCCTTGCAATAATGCGCAAACGCTGTAATGAAATAAAAGAGGTTTTGTTGCATAAACCGACAATAGAATCCCCCCTTAAAAAACGTCGAAGATCCGCCCACTGGCGGAGGGGATAGGGGGTTGTTTTTTTAACCACGAAGGAAAGCCCTATGAAAATGAATACATGTAGAAAAAAATTATTAAAGATATCTGCCCTTTTTGTTATCGTAGGTTTACTCACCTTTACCACCGCTTATTCACAGCACGTGCCAACAAGGGAGGTCCGGTCCCCTAAGTCAGGACAGGCACAGAAGGCAAGGATGGACCTGCGGTTTCCCATTAACGTGCAGTTGGACGGCGATCTGGCCCAACGCATCGCCCTCACCGAACGCCGGTTGCAGAGCCACCCCTTTGATCTCGACTTTATCGTGCAGGATGTTGCCCGCACCGAGGGAAAACGCCGGCGCTTCGAGGAATATGAAGGCGATGTCTCCGGCCGTCTCCTCGGCGCCTGGAGCTACATCTCACAGCTCACTGACAAACATCCTGCCAAACTCGATAGCGTTGCCACCCGTGTGCTGAAATACCAGTCACCGGAAGGATGGTTCGGCATCGATCAGCAGGGTGACAACTTCGACCAATGGGGGCGGCAGAACTTCGGACATGGCCGGTTGCTTGTCGGTCTTATCCAGTACTACAAGCTCAGCGGTAACCCAGCCGCCATTATCGCCGCAGAAAAGCTCGGCGACTACTTCGTAGCTACGATCCCAAGCTGGACCACTGCCTACGAAGAGCACCCCTGGAAAAAGAGCGGAAAAATCGACTGGAAGAACAGCAGGTCAAACCGGCTGCACTTCATCAAAACGCACCAGACATCCGTGTTGGAGGGACTGATGCTGTTGTACGCTATTTCCCCGAAACCGGTGTATCTCGATGCCGGGCGACAGATCGTCGGGCTTTTTCCGGCCTTTGGGCAGTTCCACTCGCACTCCTACCTGAACACCCTGGTTGGCATCACGATGCTTTACCAGCACACGGGCGAAGATCGCTATCTGGAACTGCTGCGACATATCTACTGGCAGGAGATTTCACCGCGGGGCGTGCCGGCCGATGGGGGCATCTGTGAGTGGTTTCCGAGTGATCATCGCAGCGAGGGCTGTTCGATCACCGACTGGGTGCGGCTCAACTTCAAGATGTGGGAGATCACCCGCGAGGCCATCTATATTGAACAGGCCGAGCGCGCCTGGTTGAACGGACTAAATTTTCATCAGACCGGCAATGGGGTGTTCGGCCATGCTACCCTCACTCCAGTAGGCTACACACCGGATTACTCCGAGGCCTGGTGGTGTTGCCTGATGCACGGGCTCTTTGCCTATGCTGAGGTGGTCGGACATGCGGCAGCCGCGGAGGGTGATGACCTGTGGTTCAACCTGTACACACCGATGTCCTTCGAACTGCAAGGGCGAAAGGTCCGCGTCGAGACGTCATATCCGGCAGCGGGTGAGATTACGGTCATGCCCGGGGCGACAGGTCCCCTGTCCGTCCATCTGCGCATCCCGGCATGGGTGGAGCATTTTGAGGTTCACATCAACGGCGAAGCAGCAGACGGTGAAATGGACAACGGCTATTTCGTGATCACACGGGCCTGGCAGCGGGAAGAGAAGATTACGCTCAATTTTCCGGTCGGATTAAGGGTCGAAGACCTGCACGGTAATTCGCTGCTGGATATGCGCACACCAGGCGACTACCTCTACCCTGCCTTCCTGTTTCATGGTCCGTTAATGCTGGGTATCGACAGGCACTACAACCATGAGTTTCCGGAATCGCTGACCTTCACCGTGGATGCTGATCACACCCTACCCTTCACCCCGGGACCGTTTGCCACCCGGGGAACCCATTATCAACTCCCGGCACAGTTTAATGGGCGTCAAGGAACCGCTATCCTGGTACCGCTGAGTGAGCAGACCGGCTATTCCAGCTGGACGGACACGCTGCAAAATTTCCGGCGCAACGGCGAAAAGCCCATTCAGCGTGCCGCCTTGCAAACCCGTCAGCAGATCAGGATTAGGAAGTGAAAATGGAGAGAGAAGCGTAGGGCATACTGTGTGGCGCGTTCTATGTCAAACGTCAAGCGTGAAACGTGAAAACATTTCCTGTCTTCCCGTAGGGATATTTTCACGTGTCGGTATTACAATAAAAACTTGAAATGTATGGTACAAAGGTCATAAAGAGAAAATAATTATTATAAAAACATTGTGTTCTTTGTGGAACCTTTGTGTACTTTATGGTAAAAATATCTCTCGCATGAAACACAAATGATGCGAAGAAGGCACAAAGAACAAAAAAAAAGAAAAAAAATCGGGTGCTCATTGCCTGCTTCGTGCGCTTCGTGGTTAATATATTTTTCATATTTAAAGACAGCAATGAGGAAATTTTATTTAATCAATTTGATTATCGCCTTGGGATTTATTTTCGGTTGTGAGAAAAATCCGGAAGAAGTTGAATCGAAAGAATTCACCTGGAATTTTTCAACCCCTGAGGCACAGGGAATGAATCATGAAATTCTGGATTCGGCTTTTGTGCAAGCAAAAATAACCGGTTTTATTGATGGACTTTTGGTGATCAGAAATGGTTCTATTGTGGCGGAAAAATATTATAACGATTATGATGCATTTACGCCTCATAACATCATGTCTGTATCAAAGAGTTTTTTATCGGCTATCACAGGTCTCGCCTTACATCAGGGATACATCGACAGTCCGGATGAAAAAATGTTGAATTATTTCCCAGAATATATCTATCCACGAATGGACGCACGAAAATTTGATATTACCATCAGGCATCTACTGACGATGCGCATGGGAATAAGGGATGAATCAGAGGATAGTTATGGTACCTATTGGGAAATTTACAGTTCGGACAACTGGATTAAAAAAACTATCGAATCTCCGCTTGAATACAATCCGGGTGAAAAAATGCGTTACAATACGTTTCAGACCCATCTTCTTTCCGGTATCATTACCAAATCGACCCATACAAGCACCTGGGATTTTGCTACTGCCTCTTTATTCAAGTGGATGAAAATAAATGTTGATATGTGGGAGCAGGATCCTCAGGGATATTACTTTGGTGGAAATTCGATGTATTTTACAGCACGGGAGATGGCGGTACTCGGTTTTCTGTATTTCAATAACGGCCAGCTAAATGGTGTACAAATCATCCCTGCTGAATGGGTGGAACTGACATTATCTCCCAGTACAAACTTCGATCATCCCAATCAATGGGGCGCTTTCGAAAATTATAACTATGCCTATTTATGGTGGTTGGGTCAAATAAATGACTGTGACCTGTTTATGGGCTATGGTCATGGTGGTCAATTTGTCATTGTGTTTCCCCATTTAGATCTAATCGTTGTATCGATCGCCAGTCATGAAGTAGACCCGGACACGGCAACCGTTCAGGAGTGGGCAATATTTGATATCATCGCTACCTATATTTTAGCATCAATAATCGTGTAAAATCCGAAATTCTAAATCCTAAACAATATCGAAATAAAAATATTCTAAATCTCAAACGTTTATAACATTGCGAACTGCTAAATCATGGATGATTTAGTCCCGTCGTTCGATGTGCCCTCTGGCAGATAAATCGTCCGGAGGGCAACATCATTTATCAGGAGGAATTGTTCATGATTTGTCATTTAGATTTGTTCTACCAGACATCCCGAAAAGTAAAGAAAAAAAAGGCTTAAACGGGATGGTTCTTTTGCTTCAAGTTATAAATTCGCCAACAGGAGGAAAACAAAAAGGAATAATGTTCGTAAATAAAGTAAATTTTTATTAAACCACGAAGAGAATTAAAATATATAAAAAACTTCGTGTGCTTCGTGGTTAATATATCTTACGTATAAAACACAGGATGTGGTTAGAACTGATTAATAAAATTTCCTAAAGAAAAATACTTAAAAATGTGAGGATTAAAATGAGAAGACTTTTTTTAAAAGGTATAATCCTTGTCTCTTTTATGATTAATATCGGTGCCGCCGTTCTGAATTCCGCTCATTCCGGTTATATCAATGTGAAAGACGGAAAACTGTATTATGAAGAGAAAGGTCAGGGGGATGAAACCATCGTATTAATTCATGATGGCTTAGTACATGGAGAAGTGTGGGACAACCAGTTTTCCACCTTTTCTGAAAAATTCCATGTTGTTCGCTACGACCGCCGCGGTTATGGACGTTCACCAAAACCTGAAAAGCCGTACTCGAATGTTGAAGATCTTCACACGGTTTTCAATGATCTTAAAATTAACAAAGCGATTGTAATCGGCATGTCAGCCGGTGGCGGACTTGCCATAGATTTTACCCTTAAATATCCGGAAAAAATATCATCATTAATAGTTATAGGCGCTGTGGTCAGCGGTTTTAGCTATTCAGATCATTTCCTGACGAGGGGCGGACGTTTGTCGGCAGCTGACTATGCCAATCCGGAGAAACTATTACAATACTTTGTAAAAGAAGATCCCTATGAAATAGCCCCGCAGAATATAGAGGTAAAAGAAAAACTCTGGAAACTGATGGCAGCTAACTCCCATAATATCGATTTTTCAAAAAATCGTTTAGCAGAACTACCGGAACGCCCTGCCATTAAGGCTCTAAATGAAATTGTAGTACCGACATTGATTATTGTGGGAGAATTTGATATTCCTGATGTTTTTGTACATGCAGGGGCTATTGAAGCAGGTATTCCCCGTGCACAAAAAGTGATTATTCAAAATGCGGGTCATTTAGTGCCATTGGAACAGCCGGAAATATTCAACACGCAGGTTTTAAATTTTCTTAATAGTGCAGAGTTCTTCCAGATATTAAACACGCAAGGTGTTGCAGAAGCAGTGAAAATGTTTAATATAAAGCGGAAAGAAGATAATCAATGGATTCCTTTTAGTGAAGTACGAATGAACATTTTAGGTTATCAACAGTTGCAATCCGGGCAAATTAAAGAGGCTATTGAACTATTCAAACTTAATGTTTTGGCCTATCCCGAATCGGCAAATACCTATGACAGTCTGGGTGAGGCCTATATGACAAATGGCGAAAAAGATCTGGCGATTCAAAACTATAAGAGATCTCTCGAACTTGATCCGAATAACCAAAATGCAAAAAATATGATAGAAAAAATGAATGAATAAATTATTAATCCCAAAAGATTTCCAGGTTCCGGAAAGATTGGGGACAGCCAGGTTATGTTTGAGAATACTTACTGTGAATGATGTTGTCAAGGACTATGACGCTGTGATGACCAGTGTTGAACATTTACAAAAAACGAAGCCTTTTGGTCCGGATCACCCATGGCCGACAAAAGATTTAACCTTTGAGCAAGATTTGATTGATCTCGGCTGGCACCAGAAAGAGTTTCAAAGAAGAACATCATTTGCTTACACCGTTATGAGCCCGGACGAGAAAGAATGTTTGGGGTGTGTGTATATTTTCCCCTCGTCAAACGCTGAATATGATGCGCAAATTATCATGTGGGTTAGACAAAGTGAAGTAAAAAATGGCTTGGATGAACATCTTTTTGATACCGTTACGCAATGGATAAAAGATCAATGGACATTTAAAAATCCAGGATATCCGGGAAGAACGATTGATTGGGAAACCTGGGATTCTTTAAAGTAAAGTTTTTGCCCATTAGTGGTATTCTAAAAATCCCAATGTCCAATGTCAAATGCCAAATCAATTCCCAATGCCCAATGACAAATAAAATCTCAATTTAAGGGACCAGACCCGGATAATTAAAGAAAAAAATCACTTCGTGTGCTTCGTGTGCTTCGTGGTTAATATATTCTGTTGTATCCAATACAAGGAAGACCTATGATATTCGAAACAATAAATATTCAAGAAAAACTTGGAAAATTTACAGATCAATGGTCTCCAAAAATTATCGCCCAGATGAATGACATCCAATTAAAGCTGGTCAAGGTCGCAGGGGATTTTATATGGCATAAACACAAAGATACTGACGAGGTCTTTATGGTTTTAGAAGGTCAACTCAGGATAGATGACAAGACTGTAGAAATTCCCTTAATATACTTTGATTTAAAGTATATTGGTAAAGGCTATGGAAGTGAAACCATGAGATTTGTTGAAGAATGGATAAGAGAAAATTGGCCGGCTGTTAAAAAGATATTCCTTGATACAATAATACCAAAATATAATGGCGGATTTTATAATAAGATTGGATACAAGGAACTCGGTGAGAGCAAATGTATATTTCCAGGTAAAGAAGTAAGCGCCACCAGGTTTGAAAAGAAATTAAAACAAAAGTAATAAACGCAAAAAGAGGCTGCTATGAATTCAAAAATTACCAATATATTTGTTCAGAATTTTTAAACATTCATAACCTTTTATTTAGCCCAGAAAATCAAAGGTGATAATTTAGAATTAGTTTAATGTCGCCTTGCCATTACAATTCTGTTTAATAGGAGGTATCAAATGTGTTTCACTATTGTTAGGTTTCTAATCCTGTTAATAATTTTTTTCTCTACTAATGCTGCAATAAGCAATAATGGGGAATTGAGATTAAGTAAACTGCACTATGAAAATACCAGCGGTGAAAAAGGAATCACCACATTCGAATATGATGACTATGGAATAATGTATAGGGCAAAATGGGAATTACTCGATGGCAGTCGATATTCGCATAACTATCATACTCTTGATAAATCTGGAAATATGATCAGGAAATATCGGGAATTTTCTGATGGAATGACTTCAAATCTTATATACAAATATGATGAAAATGGATATTTAACCGGTGAATATTTTGAAAGATCAGATGGGGTAACGGGTACAACGAAATACATATATAATAATACCGGAGAACCGGTAAAAGCAGAATGTAAGGGTCTGAATGGCTGGTTTCATGGAATTCTTATTTACAAACATGACGAAAATGGAAGAAAAGTAGGAGCAATTATCAATCAAAAGGGAGATAATGTTGGCGCTATCAGTTATACGTATGATGAGAAAGGTCATCTGATCGAAGAGTATTGGGATTTTTCCGGAAAATGGAGTCAGACCTTTGCTTATGAATATGAAAAACATGAAAACGGATTCCCCGTTTACTACACTTCATCCAATGTTTTTATTAATAAAACCAGTAAATTTCGGCTTGAAAAAGAAGACTATGATTTTAATAACAGTAATGGCGGACCGTCTTATTTTGAATATGACAAAACAGGTAAATTAATTAAGAAAATATTTGAACGATCAGATGGATTGAAAACTGAAACGACTTTTGAGTATGATGAAAAAGGTATTTTAAATAAGTCATATAGAAAATATTCTAATGGCCAGGAGGCCATTTTTACTTACGAATTTAATGGAAACAGAAAATTGACCCGAAGGAAATTTGAACATTCCGACGGATCATCAGGCAGCGAAGAATATGAATATGATGGCAAATTTAATTTAACAAAAGCCGTTTATAAAAATTTTGATTCATGGCTTACGGGTGCCATTACTTTTGACTACGACAAAAATGGGAATCTAAATAGCGGGTACTTTAAGGGTAAGAAATTTGACGCCGAGATATTTTTTAAAAACGATAAATTTGGAAACATAGGTAAAATTCACTGGGTTTTTTCATTCGGAAAAACCCAAACGTATACATTTCATTTTGAAAAAATATAGGCATTTCTGCGAGAGGAGGCAATCATCATGCGAAAACACTTAAAGTTATGCTATATATTTTTAACATCTATCACGTTCGTTCTAATGATGGTGATAAGCAATCATGAAATTCTTGCCCAGGAAACTCTTAAGGTTGATGTTAAAACGAAAGCTGAAGTAGTAAAGAAAGTTGCCGATTTTATGAAGGACTATTATGTTTTTGCTGAAGTCGGCAATAAAATGGGGGAATTTATAAAAACAAATCATAGTGATGGCAATTACGATGGTTATACGGATGTTAATGAATTCTGTAAAAAAGTCACTGCTGACTTGAGAGAGATTTCTGCTGATAAACACATCTTTGTTTTTTATAGTCCGGAGGAAGCTAGAGAAGTTGCAGCAAGAAATGGTTTGCTGCCAGCAGAAGAAATCGAAAAAATAAATACAAAGTATTTTGAAATGGAGCGGCGAGCCAATTTTGGCTTTAGTAAAGTCGAAATCCTGGACGGAAATATCGGGTATCTCAATTTGAATTCATTCTCAGATTCGGAGGATGCTTGTGAAACCGCTGTTGGAGCAATGCGATTTCTGTCAGGTTCAGATGCGATTATAATCGATCTTCGCAACAATGGTGGTGGGGGTGGTGGTGTAGGCTCACTACTGGCATCATATTTCTTTGATTCAGAAAAAGTCCCGTTATCAGGCGTTTATTTACGGTCAACTGACACCATAAAACAGTCCTGGACGTTGCCCTATGTTCCTGGAAAGCGAATGTCAGACGTTGATTTGTATATCTTAACCAGTTCTCGTACTTTTTCTGCTGCTGAAGATTTTTGTTATTCCTTAAAACATCTGAAACGCGCAACCATCATCGGTGAAACTACAAAAGGCGGTGCTCATCCTGTGGATGTATTGATTGTTAAAGGAAGTATTTTAACCCAGGTATCGATCGGAAATTCAGTTAATCCTATCACAAAAACCAACTGGGAAGGCGTAGGTATTAAACCTGATGTTGAAGTCCCGGCGGAAAAAGCACTTGATACGGCATACCTTCTAACATTGAAAAACCTTTTAGAAAAAGCAACAGACAATACATTGAAACAAGAGTTAAAATCTATAATTAAACGTATGGAATAAAATGGCATTAAAATAATTTGTTAGAAATTCGCTGAGAAGCGGAACGATAGAATTTTTTATTGTCTGAGCGTAGCGAGTTTAAAAAATTCAGTGAAGTGAGCAGTAGAATTTCTTCAAATTATTTTACAGCCTTGATTTTTTGGTTCTTTTGTATCAAGTCGAAGATCCGGCTCTGACGGGACAAAAGAACAAAGCAAAAAGATTCTAAAGCGAGGATAAAAATGATTAAAGCAAAAGTTCTAGTGCTAAAACTCCTGGCAGTCACACTACTTCTCAGTTTCGGAGTAGCCTGTCAAGACCAAGAAAGTCTGCTTCACGAGACAAACACCTATGGCGTCGAGCTGGCAGCAGATAAACCGGAGTTTGCGAAGTTCTGGGCGGCTTCCCTGGGCAAGGGGCGCAGGTGGCACAATGCCATGCTTGGCGGTAACCTGAAACAAACATACCGCAGAGAGGCCGGCAATGGATGGATCAGTTATTATCCGACGGGACATCCCGATGCCAACACGCGTTTTAAGTTTGAAGATAACCGGATCATCATCCGCTCAGAAACTGCCGAAGGAAATTCTATTGAGCCGTTTGTATTGAAATTCAGGTTTCGTGGAGAGCATCCGGCCTACGCCACCTTGCTTGGTGTGATTGAAGATGACGGCTCAGTGAGATTACCTGCGGTTTTGCACATCCCGGGCCAGGGCACGCTACGCATTACCGGTAACTCTGCCAGTCAGAAATTACTAAAACTTGGATATGAAGGCACGCGTGAATATGCCCAGATTACCTTTCCAGCCGGATCCAGAGAGAATCCATGGATACAATTCACACTTGAAGTTGTCAGTATATACCCACCAGTTGCAACGATAGAAAATGATGGGCGTTTTGACGGCTACCGTCGCTGCTGGCTGAACATCCTGCAGCTGTCGAGTAAGCACCGCATGCTGTCGAATCATGCTGGGTCGGACGCGGTTGGTCTATGCTATCACGAATACAGTGAGATCGCCATGCTGACCGGTGACCTTGCCGATGGCGTATCAGGACCGCAACTCCTGCGTGACGGGCTCAATCGTATCCTTGCCGGCCAGAAGACTTACGGTATGCCGGGCTATAACCAAGGCAAATACCCTCATACCTCGCTCGATACCTGGCCATCCCTGTTGATCGCCGCCCATAATTACTACCAGGCCAGTGGCGATAACCAGTGGGTGAAGGCACATATAGATACCCTAATCCATTGGGGTCACCAGGTGCTTAAAACAGACGCCAATGGTAACGGACTGATGGAGTTCCATCAGAGCGGCAACTTCGGTGAGTGTCGTGTACGCCCGGCTAACTGGTGGGATTGCATCAACTTCGGACATGAGGATGCCTACTCCAACGCCCTGGCCTACCGGGCGTTTGGCGGATTGGCGAAGCTGGCTGAAATTGCGGGAAAGCCCGATCAGGCAAAGACATTTGAAAAGGCGGCAAGAAGGTTAAAGTCCTCTTATTATGAGACTTTCTATAATCCGGTTACCGGGATGCTGGCCGGATGGAAAAGCCGTGATGGTAAACTGCACGATTATGCCTTCACTTTCATCCAGGGCCTGGCAATCACTTACGGGCTGGTGGATAACAAGCACCAGGCAACAGGACTCCTCAATGCCATGCTAAAAAAAATAAAAGAGGTACATTACGATAGATTCGATCTGGGCCTGCCAGGGAACCTGGTCAACATACCGGCGGGGGAATACTATGAAGAGAGCACGCGTTGGGGTGGCTCGGATGCCTTTCAAGTGTATGAAAACGGTGGTGCTTCGGCCAACCACGTATATTTCGTCCTGGCTGCTCTATACAAACTTGGCATGAATGAAGAAGCCGACCGAATTCTATTTCCCATTCTGAACTCGTTTAATCAGTGCCGCTTTCAGGGCACCGGATCTAATGGAGATCTCACAAACGATTGGCTTGCCTGGGACGGCACCCCACACGGTTATGAAGGCCTCCTTGTAGACAACTACCTGGTGGTGAAGGCAGTGTTGGTACGTGAGGGTCTCGTTGATCCGGAATGGGGCTTTTGGAAGCAGAAGTAAGATGCTGCTTAATTTGGCTTGGTAATAACCACGAAGAACACGAAGCGCACGAAAGTTTAATATAAATTATTTAGAGCTATATTACTAAGGACTTCTAATTCGATCTATAATATTATTTTTTTTGATACAAAATCAAGTAAATATCTTCGTGTTCTTCGCGTGTTTTGTGGTTAATATATTTGAAATATTAAAAACACAAAGGAAACCAAGAAAGCACAAAGATCATAAAAAGAACATCAAAGATAACTTCGTGTACTTCGTGCGCTTCGTGGCTAATACCTCTGTCGTATCAAATACAACGAGACCAATAAGACACCAAGGGCACAAAGAGGAACTGGCTAAATCATGGAAGATTTAGTCCCGTGATATTCTACTTTAATTTATTACGGACAAAGGCATAGTTGAGATTGTTCAGGGCATTATAGTTACGAACCCGGTCAAGATAAGATTTAGCCTGATCCGAATCATTTTTTGCTTTATAAGCAAGGTATAAGCGGTACAGATTATAGGTATTTTGCAGATTGGATTGTTGCAGTTCTGTGACCGCTGTATCAAAATCTTTTTCAGCATAGGCAATTATACCGGATAGCTGATGAGCCAGACGAATCTGGAAGGGATTTTCGATCGCTTCTACCGCCGTGCGGTATTCTGCTGCTTTGCTTTTTGCTGTCTCCAAATCATTCATTTGTATGGCCAGCAGGGTCAGGTTAAATAAATAAGCGCGTTTAAAGTTATTCTTTACTTTTTCAGAAAGATCGGATCTTTTTACTGTGGTTATGGCCGCTTCATAACTTTTTCCGGCTTCTTCGGTATTACCCAGTTCGAGATAAATATTTCCCAGAATGGCATAATCACCGGCGGAAGCTGCCGCATCATCGCTTTTTTCAGCAATTTTACGCTGTTTCACTATCTCTTTTATTGCAGCGGGCAAGTTCCCTTCATCGGCATAGGATACCGCCGTGGCAAAATGAGCCGCACGTTGTTCAGCATCATTCCTGGCAATGGAGAAAAGCTTCTCCAATTGCTTTCGTGCCGCTGGATGTTCACCTTTATAGTTGAGATTGGTTGCGATACCAATATGGGAGGCCACAAAATTGGGATTATACTCCAAAGCCTTTTTATATGATTCAATTGATTTATCGTAGTTTCCCATCTTCATTTGCAATTCAGCATAGGAATCATAGGGATTGGGATCTTCCGGGATCAGGGTAATGTACTTTTTAAACGCTTTTTCTGCCTCGGAAAAATTTCCCAGAAACCGTTGGGCATAGCCCAACTGGTTGTAAGGTTGTGAGAATTCAGAATTTATTTTTATCGCGCGATCATAACATTTGATCGCTTCTTCATAGTTCTGCTGTCCAAAGTAGTGGACGCCCAACAGATTGTGCGCCCTTTCATCATCCGGATACATTTCAACCAGTTTTATAAAATTCTTTCGTTGCTCCATGGAATAACCTTTGACTCCGGCATCAAACCCGAGAATCCAGAGTCGTTCACCTTCTGATTTGTCATCAAGATTCTGCTTGGCTTTTTCTAAATTAGCAAAAAACTCGCTGGCGGTCGGGGACACCAATGACAGATACAGGTAGCCCATAGCAAAGCCGGGATCTTCTGCAATGGACTGTTCAAAGTATTGAATGGATTCCTGTCCCTGCAGTCTATCCTGTAGTCCACGTCCTTTTAAAAACAGATCAAGGGCTTTGTCGGAAGCCGTTGTAATTGGAATTTTTCCTTTCTTCCCATTTCCTCCAAAAGAAAATGTAAAAAAAATGAAACAAATAAGCGGAAGAAGGAATCTAAAGGCAGTAGAATTTTGCATGACACACCTCCTTTAAAAGTAAATTTAATCCATCAATCGAATCATGAGTGTCTGGTTAAAAAAAATGATTGACGTTCTAACCGGATTCGATATGCGGCAAGAATGTTATACATAATAAATATCTTGTATTCTGACGACCAGCGAGCAGCGATTATCGTTTATAAAATTTAAAAACGGGTAGATGTGCAGTGCAATGCGCCTTCACGTATAAGTTTATGAGGTTTCATTCTTAAATAAGACTACGAATTTTTCGATATAAGGTTGCGCATAAGGTGTGGAGGCAATGATTTGAATTATATATCCCGACGTAAGGAGGGATCACTACTTAGATGGCGAAATTTCGTCCGAGCCATGAATTAGTACACAAAGCATAAACCGCGCGCGAGTTTAATTTCGCCACGACTTTTTGTCCGGCGAAGCCGGACCGCCGGAGGCATAGCAGCGGATACCGGAGAGTTGCAGATTAGTAAAATTATCCTTAAATGTCATCCCTGTCCCTTCCTGTCATTCCTGCGAAGGCAGGAATCCAGAAGGGATAAACTCCAGCAGGGATCCATGTTGACAAATCACCTAAGTGATTGATTTTTTATAGACTCCTCCCGATTAGGGAAAAATATCACACGATGAATATCAAAATTATTGTAATATCTCTATAATTGATTATATTATTTCAGGTTTATAAGAATAATTTAGCAGCGTAGCCCGGAGAAGCCGGGCGCAGCCGGGCGTAGCCGGGGAAAAAGGAGATAGTCATGAACGATTTAATACGAGTACTGGTGGTGGGATGTGGTAATATGGGATCGTCACATGCCCGGGCCTATCACAAATTGGACGGTTTTGAAATTGTCGGCGTTGTCAGCCGCGGACCGGAAACGCGGGGCAAGTTATCGGCCGAGCTGGGAGGACCCCCGCAATTCGACAACTTTTACACGGCATTGAGTACGACAAAACCCGATGCCGTTTCCATTAATACCTTCCCCAACACCCATGCCGAATTCGCATTGAAATCCATCGAGTCCGGTGCGCATGTTTTTGCAGAAAAGCCCCTGGCACTCACTGTGGAGCAGGCAGAAGCTGTCAAGCAAGCTTCTCTGAGCGCAGGCAAGAAAGTGGTCGTTGGTTACATCCTGAGGCATCATCCGGCCTGGGCGACCTTTGTGGAGATAGCACAAACGCTGGGCAAACCGCTGGTCATGCGCATGAACCTGAACCAGCAAAGTGCCGGAGAAGACTGGAAATGGCAAAAGCGATTGATGGAGAGCTTCCCACCGATTGTAGACTGCGGCGTGCACTACGTTGATATCATGTGCCAAATGACGGGTGCACAACCGGTAAGAGTACATGCCATTGGCGCCAGATTGACAGACGAAGTCAAACCGGAGATTTACAATTACGGTCAGCTTCAGGTCGTGTTCGATGATGGATCCGTGGGTTGGTACGAAGCGGGTTGGGGACCGATGATGAGTGAAGAAGCCTTTTTTGTAAAGGATGTCGTGGGACCTAAGGGATGCGCCAGCATCGTCAAGTCAATGGGCGGGACTGGTACCGATTCGTCCGACATTGATTCACACACAAAAACCAACTGTATCCGGGTTCACTATGCGGATCTTGACAAAAACGGCGACCCGCTCAGGGAAGATCAATTAATAGATACAAGTGACGAACCCGATCACCAGGAGCTATGCAACCGTGAACAGGCTTACTTCCTGCGTGCTATCCGTGAAGACTTAGACTTGACCGACCATTTGACAGACGCCGTCAACAGTCTGCGTATCGTCCTGGCGGCGGACCAGTCGGTTCGCACCGCACAGGTTGTTACCTTACAGTAATTATGGATGATTCTGATATATATTAAAATCCCAGTCACACCTAAGAGGAAAAGAAAGAAAACGGCCTTAAAATAATTTGTAAGAAATTCTCTGACTGTTAGACAAATTTGAAACTTTTATTATATATTGCAGTTTTGTTTGTTAAGATATAAGTTTGTCATATATAGAAAGACCGAGAGAAGAAAATGAATGAACTTATTTTTATTATAAATGAATCACCTGAAGGAGGATTTGAAGCAAAAGCTTTAGATCATCCAATATTTACAGAAGCTGATACCGTAGAACAGTTAAAATCCATGATAAAAGATTCTGTCAGATGTCATTTTGATTCTAGTGATATACCAAAAATTATACGTCTGCATTTTGTTAAAGAGGAAATTATATCTTCATGAAACTTCCACGAGATTTAAGTGGTAGTGAGCTAATAAAAAAACTTAAGCGATTTGACTATCAGGTAACACGTCAAACGGGTAGTCATATAAGATTAACCAGAATAGCAAAAAATGGCGAACATCACCTCACAATTCCGCAACATTCACCTCTCAGAGTTGGCACTTTAAATAATATTATAAATGAAGTATCCATTCAGCTTAGTATATCAAAAGATGATCTTATATCTCAATTAAAATAAAAATTTTGTTTTGCATGTAAATGTCCTTATAGATGACAGCGAATAACTCAGACATTTTGGCCCGCTCCTTGAAAGCCAAGACTAATAAGTTGTTTTAAATGGCATTAAAATAATTTGTTAGAAATTCTTCGCGAAGCGGAACG
>CAZBBC010000008.1:0-80779 GCA_964489835.1 uncultured Calditrichota bacterium | reverse complement strand
GAAGGGGCTCCCTAAATCCCTCTCTTTCCAAGAGAGGGATTTAGGGTGAGTTCTTCTAAAATATAAATCTTACAATATAAGAAACAGTAAAATCCATCATATGGACCTAAAGGACAAATTAAAATATTATTCCCAGAAGAAGACGCAGGTATCTCCGGAGAAAAGTCATCGCTATGATGAAATATCTCAAATTCTCGGGGGATCAATCCTGGAGGCGGATTCTCTTCCGGTAATATTGATAAAAAAATTTGAAAAATATACCTCTTTTCTTACCTCCCATGATAAAAGTATTCTCCAGTACGTACGGTTACCACTGTTGACAAAGAAACATTTCCCGGGTCAAATTCCCCTGAAAGATATCTTAATTTTTGATCTGGAGACTACGGGGTTGGCCGGAGGAACCGGGACCTATCCTTTTTTGATAGGTTTTGGATATTTTGATGATCAGGGGATTCAATTACGTCAATATTTTTTACCCGATTTTGGCAGAGAGATAGGCGCATATCTGGATATGCGGAAATTACTTTCTAACAGAAAGATACTTTTGACCTATAATGGTAAATCCTTTGATTATCCATTACTGCGGAACCGTCTGATTATGAACCGATTGGAAAATCCATTGGGAGACTATAAACATCTGGATTTATTACACTTAGCACGGCGGGTGTGGAAAGATTCGTTACCTTCCTGTTCACTGGAAACTATAGAGGAAGAAATCTTTTTATTCAAGCGCTGGCAGGACATTGACGGAGCATTAATACCTCAGGCCTATTTTAATTATCTTCATTCGGGAGAAACAGACCAGATAAAACGAATTATTAACCATAATCAGCAGGATATTATTTCTTTGGCCCGGCTACTGATCCAATTTCATTTTATTGAAAACCGGGAATATTTACATTTCCATACAAGTGTAGAACTGATTACCATGCTTGATCTGGCAATTAGTATTGCCGATATGGACCGTATCAGTCCGATATTAAATATGCTTCAGTCAGAACACAAAAAAGTACCCAACCGATCGGTCATTAATTATAGTCAGTTATTGAAACGTCAGGGACATTGGGATCAGGCTCTGGACATATGGGAAAACTTTTTAGACAGGGGAGAGGAAGTCCTCTATGCGGCAGAAGAATTGGCCAAATATTATGAACATCACAAAAAAGCCCATCAGCGAGCCCTTGATTATACCCACCGTGCACTGCAGTTTATTGACTTAATGATTGAGATTTCAAACGACGAGGGTATCGTCGAAGCCAGGGAACGTTTCACCCATCGCTTATGGCGCCTAAATAAAAAACGTATAAAAAAATAAATTTTTCCTCATTCACAACATTAGATTTGTTTAAATAATTCATGCAATACCTTAAATTATTTCCTCACTCTATATTCATCATTATGAATATTAGGTTATATAAACAATTTTTAGTCGATCAAAAAACTCATACCCAAACCTGCGTTTAAGCCGCATCTTAGACCTTCTCTTCAAAAAAGAAGGGGCTCACAAAAGTCCCTCTCTTCCCAAGAGAGGGATTTAGGGTGAGTTTTTTAAATCAAATCTCTAAGTTTATTTAATCTCTAAATTATTTGGTATTCCGGTGATAATTAAAAATGATTTATATCTCAACTGATTACCCAGGAAACACACTAGTCTGGTTAATTCACTAATTTAAGCCACAAAGGCTCTAAGTCTCAAAGAAATAATAAGTTAATTATGTATTTGTTTTCCCACAGAATATTTTAAATATATTTTTTCAAGACACCTTAAATTCTTGATTTTAAAAACTTTGTGTCTTAGAGGCTACGAATTATTCAGGTTAGTAATTTTTTCGAGCAGATATCGAATCTCGTAAATTATTGTTGACTAATGATAAATCAATATGTATAATTGTCTATACAATTAAAATTTAGGTGCGGGCATTGATTATTGACAGGAATAGTCCCATCCCACAATATTTTCAACTACAAACCTGGTTAATTGAGCAAATTGAACAAGGCGTCTTCAGGCCAGACGATAAAATACCCACAGAAGCAGAACTTTCGCAGGTTACTGGTCTGGCCCGGGCGACCATTCGACAGGCAATACAAAACCTTGTAAACATGGGCTATTTGAATCGTCGAAGACGTCTTGGAACTTTTGTCTTAAAATCAAGGATAGATGAGCCGAAGAAAACGATCATCGGGCTCCTTTTACCAGATATTCGAGTCGGTTATGCGCCTATATTAGCGCGGGGGGCGGAGGATGAATCTGCCAGGAGCGGGCATAGCTTAATACTTTGTAATACTGACGATCTGTTCGTAAAAGCTAATTTTCATGCTGACCGTCTGATTGATCAGGCAGTCAGCGGGGTCATTTTCGTACCTACGTCTGCTGAGGATGATAAAAATTTTCAGATCATTAATAAATTCACAAGGAAAAAAATTCCAGTCGTACTCGCTGATCGAGTTCTTCCCGGTAATAACATAGATTATGTCACCACTGATAATTTTAAAGGTGGGTATGAATTGACAAAATATCTGATTAACAAAGGTCATACAAGGATAGCAATCACCCTCAGTGACCGTTTCAGTACGGAACGTGAAAGACTTGCCGGCTATAAAAAGGCCCATATTGATTATAGGATCCCTCTTGATCCTGATATTATTAAAATCTATAGCGGTCCATACACCGAAAAACCTTATGTGCAATATGCCCGCAAGTTATTAAAGCACAGAGATGTGACGGCCATATTTGCCGGTCAGGACCGCGTCGCATTTGAAATTTATTCTGTAGCGGAGGAGATGCAACGCCTTATACCAGGGGATATTTCTTTGGTGGGATATGATGATTTACGACCGGCATGTTCTCATAAGATTTCACTAACAACGATGCATCAACCAATATATGAAATCGGGCAGGAATGTATGAATCTTGTAAAAAAGCGTATACGAGGAGACAAAAGTAAGGCTCAAGAAATTGTATTAAAATCAACCTTAATTGAAAGAGATTCGGTAAGAGAAATTAATAAAACTAAAGCATTGTCAATACCTTCATTGGAGAATGTGTCTATATAATAAATAATTACTCTGTATCCGCCGGCAGTGTAATACTTCAGAATAGAGGTAACAGATATAATGAAATATATGTAAGAAATTAAATGGGGTACAAGAGCCGATGATATAGTTCCCCCTTAATAAAGGGGGGTAGGGGGTTGTTTTTTACGCTACCAGTATAAAAATGGGAGAAGAATGAAAAAAAAGATCAATATTGGACTGATCGGTACGGGTCGCTTAGGTACAATGTATGCTGAATATCTGGCCTACCGTGTGCCGGGTGCTAATCTTATTGCCGTTGCCGATCTTATTCCGGAGAGGGCCAATGCCTGTGCGGAAAAGTATGATGTATCCAAAATTTACTATGATCATCAAGGATTAAATGCAGATCCTGCAGTGGATGCGGTTGTCGTCACCGCAACTACCGTAAATCATCATCAAATCGTCGTTGATGCTGCTCAAAAGGGAAAATCCATATTTTGCGAAAAACCGATAACCCTAAATTTGGCCGAGGCCAGGGAGATGAAAAAAGTTGTAGAAAAAACAGGGATTTTCTATCAACAGGGATATATGAGGAGGTTTGACCGCGGGCAGGCGGCTGCAAAAAAGAAAATTGAAGAAGGGGTCATCGGAAAACCGGTTGTCTTCCGAGGATCATCCCGTGATCCCTATCTGCCAACGCTCGAATATCTACGTCCTGAAAACAGTGGTGGGCAGATCCTTGATATGGCCATTCATGATATCGATATTGCCCGGTGGTATATGGGGGATATCAGAACAGTATATGCTGTCGGCGGTGTACTTGCTTATCCTGAGGTAAAAGAAATCGGCGATACAGATAATGTGATTATAGTGATGACATTCAATAATGGTAGTTTAGGTGAGATTGACATCAGCAGAAATGGCATTTATGGTTATGATATCCGGGCTGAAGTTTTGGGTACAAAAGGTACGTTGAAGATCGGGTATTTAAGAGAAACACCGGTATTGGTATTACAGGCGGAAGGGGTCACACACGATGTCGTGCCCTATTTTCCGGAACGTTTTGGCGAAGCTTATGTGAATCAGCTAATTGATTATTTGTACAATCTGGAAAACGATAAGGCGCCAATGATCACTATTGATGACGGGATTGCCGGGCTTCAGGTAGCCGTTGCTGCCACTGCTTCTCTGAAGGAAGATGGTATTAAAAAGGTCGATACTTTTTGACAGACAGATTGGATAATTCAGAGTTGTGAAAAATTCTTGCAACTTTGAGGGAAATAATGATTGAATAGCTAAGGCTTGAATCATAATAATTTATCGCCGGAATATCAAATAGTTTTGAGATATATAGATGGAAACTTGATTCAAAAAACTCATCCCCAAACCCCTTCTCTTGAAAAGAGAAGGGGCTCCCTAAAGTCCCTCTCTTTCCAAGAGAGGGATTTAGGGTGAGTTCATTAAATGTATAATAGAATCAATTTTTTAAACATAACACTCATGATTGAAAATAATAAATCAAAAGGAATATTAATTGATCAAAAGTATAAAGGAATTATAACATGAGAACGGTAAATCTTGTCGCTGATTGGGATCCTAAACCAGATTTTAAATTAGGTGCCAAAGACATTGAAGGTAAACTAACTTATCTGGGTAGTAAAGTATGGCGAAATCCCCGAACGGAAATAATGGAGAAAACGGTTCCCAAGCCGGGGCCGACTGAAGTTTTAATCGAAGTACAGGCATGTGGTATCTGCGGCAGCGATGTTCATATGCGCCAAAGTGATGCTGATGGGTATATCTATTATCCGGGTCTGACTGCCTTTCCTGCCACGCTCGGACACGAATTTTCCGGAAAAGTGGTCGATTCCGGGGAAAAAGCCCTGAATAAAAGAACAGGTAAAAAATTTGAAAGCGGAGAACCGGTTTGTTCAGAAGAAATGGTCTGGTGTGGTAATTGCCGTCCCTGCGCCGATGGATTTCCCAATCATTGTGAAAATCTTCAGGAAATTGGATTCACCATTGATGGGGCTTATGCCCGATATATAAAAGTCGATGCGCGTTATCTTTGGAGCCTGGAAAGTTTGCGGGAAATATACGGTGAAGAAAAAATGTGGCTTCTAGGTAGTCTGGTAGAACCTACTTCAGTGGCTTATAATGCGGTTATTGAGCGTGGTGGCGGTATTCGGGCCGGAGAGAATGTCTTGATTCTGGGGGGGGGTCCCGTAGGGGAAGCGGCATGTGCAGTGCTTAGACGAGCCGGTGCGTCTATCGTTATCCTTTCCGAGCCGTCAGCTTCTCGCAGGGAAATGGCCCTCTCGATGGGAGCCACTCATGCGATAGATCCTGCATCCGTTGATGTGGCAGAAGCCGTTTTGGATATTACGAAGGGATTCGGCGCAAAACTTATCCTGGAGGCAACAGGACTGCCAAGTGTGGTATGGCCGGATGTAGAAAAGGTAATCTGGGAAGGAAGAGGTATCAATACAACGGTTGTCGTCGTCGCCCGGGCCGATGATAGGATTCCATTGAATGGGGAAGTACTTCAAGTACGAAGGGCAAATGTGGTGGGCGCCCAGGGACATTCCGGGCATGGTACTTTTCCGAATGTCATCAGTGCGATGTCAGCCGGAATGGATGTATCACCTATGATTACAAAAAAGATTTCTCTGGATGATGCCGATGAAAACTGTGTTATGCTGCAAAACGACCGAGATGAGGTGAAAATAACGATTACAAATTTTGATTAAAATGAATTATTAACCACGAAGATCACGAAGCACACGAAGGTCTTCTCGAAATTAAGAATTAAAAATTACGAATTAAGAATGTGAAGATATTAATGACATAACGTTAGCGCCTATTACTTCTTGTTCAAATTTATAATTCTAAATTCTTAATTGTTTTTTAACTTCGTGTCCTTAGTGTGCTTCGTGGTTTATAAATAGATCAAGTCAATAATAAAATAGCGGAGGAAAACGATGGAGAAGTGGTTAAAAACAAACCGGGAAGATCTTTTTTTTGAAGATACAACGGTGGGTCGTTTAAAAAAGAAGATATGGGAAGCATCGGAGGATGAAATTACGAAAATACTCGCTGATTATGGAATCCCCAGCCCCCCGGAACTTGGAAATCCGGGTACATATATACAAACCACCATTCGGCATCAAGTCGTCGAGAACAGAAAAAGGAACGATATATTATTTATTCCGGTGGGTTGTACCGAATTACACGGCTTGCATACGGTAACGGCTCTTGATACTTTCATGGTCACTCAAATTCTTGAGGGTGTGCGCCGATTTACGGCAAAACGTGGTAATGCGGTTAATCTGACCTGGACACCACTTAATTTTGGCGGACATCCGCATCACCATATCGGTATGCCCGGGACCATTCATATTGAAGATGAAGTTCTCAAACGTATCCTTATTGATGTTATGGTAGGATTCTGGAATGATGGTTTCCGGAAGATGATCCTTATCAACAATCACGGACATCAATGGTTGTTGGAGGCCGCGATTCAGGAGCTTCAAAAAACATGGAATTTACCGGGAATTTTTCGTGTCATCGACTGGCATCGGGCTGTTCGGGAATTTTTCCGTACCAAGGACCGGGGTGGTGATTGGGATGATAATTTTGTTCATGCCGATGAGGCCGAAACCTCGGTAATGTTGCTGCTTGGTCCCCAATTTGTAGAGATGCACCACGCTGAAGAGACAAAGGTCGAGGGATATCTGCCCGACGGACATTTTGACAAAGCCGTGGATCCCTTTGCCCGTCCCAGTAAATGGTCAGAAGGCCAGGGTCATTTTCCTACAGAGATGGGATCCATACCGGAAGGGGTTGTGGGACGTCCAACCCTTGGAGATGCGAAAAAAGCAAGACGGACGATTGCAGCGATTTTATCTTATTTAACACTGGTGCATGACGAAATATTGGAAGCATTCCCGGCCGGTAAAGTACCTCCTATTGAAAAAACGACGATGAGAACCGAATCTGAAATGGAACCTTTTATGAAAGAACCTTTTACAAAAGGTTGGCGTCCGATATATGCGATCAACAAAATGGGGCTATAACTGTTGAAATTGAGTATTGTCCTATCGGTACAACCGGCATCCTTTTCCGCTTTAGCCTACAAAGGCCAGATGGCTGAAAATATAAAGAAAATTAAAGATCTGGGCTATGATGGTGTGGAACTAGCCGTACGTGATCCCGAATCTCTGAATTTAAAAGAATTACAGTCATTACTCTCAGTGAATGATCTGCCGGTTCCGGCCCTGGGAACCGGCCAGGCCTATGGTGAAGAAGGATTGTCCTTCACAAACGCGGATGTCAATATTAGGACAAAAGCGATTAACCGTATCAAATCACAGGTGCATTTGGCAGATCTGCTAAAGACCACCGTCATTATCGGGCTTATCCGCGGAACAAGAACGCCCGAAACAGAAAATCAGCGGGCTGAAACCTGGCTGATAGAGGCTTTACAGGAATGTGCCGATGAAAATGCGTCGGTACCGCTGGCCATTGAACCAATTAACCGGTATGAAACGAATCTGATCAATACGGTCGGTGATGGTATGCGCATACTAGAAAAAGTAAATATGAAGAATGTTGGTCTTCTGCTCGATACGTTTCATATGAATATTGAAGAGCCCTCAATCACCGAAAGTATCATTGCCGCTAAAAAGCATCTCTTCCATTTTCATATTGCCGATTCTAACCGGTGGTATCCTGGTGCCGGCCATATTGATTTTAAAAACGTTATCGATAGTCTCGAAAAAATCAATTATACCGGATTTGTCTCAGCTGAGATTTTGCCTTATCCGGATTCTGACACTGCGGCAGTGGAAACGATTAAGAATATGAGAAAAATTGTCGGGCGAAGATGACCCCGGATTACCCTGATAAATACATAACGCAGCGATGCTGCGATAAAAAAAAGATTTTGTCCACGGATTATCCGTCGAAGCCGGATCAAGTGATTGGCTGACACTGATTTGCACGGATTAAAATTAAAATAAATATTATTTCTAACCTGATTAATTCATGAATTTTAGATCTATCATATAGCGACAATTAAGTCTTCCCTTAAAAAAAAGGGGACTAAGGGGTTGTAAAACATTGATATAATTTAAAATATTACGTTTAAAACATCCCCCTAACCCCCTTTATTAAGGGGGAATTAACTCATTGATTTTAGGTTATTTATAGACTTAAATATTTAATTTTATGAATAATTCAGGCTAAATAAAATCCGTGAAATCCGTGGATAAAAGTTTTTAAAATTTTTGCTAATCGCTGGGGCGGAAATAACAAAGTTTTTGGTTAGAATAACATATAATCTCACAAATTTTATCGAATGAAAAGTGAAAATGTTCTAAAAATGCGCCATATCCGGAAAACATTTCCCGGAGTGGTAGCCCTTGATAATGTAAATTTTGATTTAACAAGGGGTGAGGTACATATCCTGCTTGGTGAGAACGGTGCCGGAAAATCAACACTGGTTAAAATTTTAAGCGGAGCCTATCAAAAAACAAGCGGTGAAATATCCCTGCATGGTGAAAAAATAGAGGTAAAAAGTCCCAGACATGCCCAGCAATTAGGTATAGGGATTATATATCAGGAGTTTAATCTGATCCCTCACCTGACGGTATCAGAGAATATTTTTCTTGGTCGTGAGTTTTACTGGTTGACAGGGATTATTAATGAGAAGAAAATGAATACTGAGGCCATGAAAATATTGGATGATCTTGGTATCAAGATCGATCCAAAAAGTACCATCAACACGCTGGGTATTGCCCAGCAACAGATGGTTGAAGTGGCCAAGGCCCTGTCTCTCAATGCCAATATATTGATCATGGATGAACCAACCTCTGCCCTGAGTGAAAATGAAATTAAAGAACTTTTCACCACTATCCGGCGACTCAAAGAAAAAGGTGTTTCAATTATTTATATCTCCCATCGCCTGGAAGAGTTGTTCGAAATCGGGGACAGGGTAACGGTACTGCGCGACGGACATTATGTTTCAACCCATCTGATTTCTGAAGTCACTGAAGCGGAATTGATCCGGATGATGGTCAACAGGGAGTTAAAGGAACAGTATCCGCGACAAGCCGTTACCAGAGGTGAAGAAATCCTTCATGTTGAAGATATTTGTACCCATAAAAGATTAAAAAATATTAGTTTTTGCCTGTATAAGGGTGAGATATTAGGGATTGCCGGTCTTCTTGGTTCCGGCCGAACGGAATTAGCCCGTGCCATATTTGGTGCTGACAGAATCGACTCTGGTAAAATATATGTGGAGGGTAAAGCACAGAAAATTACTTCTCCCCGTAAGGCGATTAATTTAAAGATCGGTTATCTGACAGAGGATCGAAAGAAGCAAGGGCTTGTGCTGAACCTTTCTTTAAAGGAAAATGTTTGTTTACCCAGTGTCGAAAGATTCTCCCGATTTGGTATTGTTGAAAGTAAAAAAGAGCGTGAAGCCGCAAAAAAATATATTAACGAGTTAAGGATCAAAACACCCGGTCCGGATCAAAAAGTAATGTATTTAAGTGGTGGTAATCAACAAAAAGTGGTGATGAGTAAATGGCTCTGCTCAAAGGCGGATATACTCATTTTTGATGAACCGACCCGCGGGATTGATGTCGGTTCCAAGGTGGAAATCTATCAGCTGATGAACACTTTGACGGCTGAAGGTGCCGCTATACTGATGATTTCGTCGGATTTGCCTGAGATTCTGGGAATGAGTGACCGAATCCTTGTGATGCATGAAGGGAAAATTGTTGATGAGTATCTCTCTGCTGAGGCGTCGCAGGAAAAAATTCTTCATAGTGCGTTAGGAGCGGCTTAATATGCGATATAGAGATTTTTTGTTACACAATGCACGACAATTCGGAACGTTGATTGGCCTGTTGATCTTATGTATTATCCTCTGGATCATGACGCCACATTTTTTAACCATTTCTAATCTTTTGAATATCACCCAGCAAACATCGATAAATGCCATTATTGCCGTAGGAATGACTTTCGTCATTATTGCGGCTGGTATTGATCTGTCCGTTGGATCGATAATGGCCTTCGCCGGTGTTGTTCTGGCAAGTGCCTTGAATGCCGGAATACCTCTTCCTTTGGCTTTACTCCTTGGATTAGGGATCGGCTTGTTATGCGGGGTAGTAAACGGAGTCCTGATCACTTACGGTAATTTACCACCATTTATCTCAACATTAGGGATGATGAGTGTCGCCCGGGGAGCGGCATTATTGTATACAGAAGGAAGACCGATTTCCGGATTTTCGGAAGATTTTCGTTTTCTAGCAACAGGTGAGATATTAAGCATCCCCATGCCTGTCATTATTATGGGTGTTGTCTATCTTATTGGCTATTTTGTGCTTTCACATACTAAGTTGGGTCGATATACCTATGCCATGGGCGGTAATGAAGAAGCAGCGACCCTTTCAGGCATAAATGTAAAATTATATAAGACAGTGGTTTATGGTATGTGCGGGCTGCTCAGTGGTGTCGCCGCCATTATATTAACCGCCCGGTTGAATTCCGCCCAGCCAATCGCCGGCATTATGTATGAACTTGATGCCATTGCAGCGACCGTGATAGGTGGAACGAGTTTGATGGGTGGAGAAGGAAGGATCCTCGGAACATTGATCGGTGCGTTGATCATGGGAGTACTCCGAAATGGATTGAATTTACTGGGCGTTTCTTCTTTTGTTCAGCAAACAGTCATAGGTTCAGTGATAATTATCGCCGTGCTGGTTGATATGGCACTCAAAAAGCAGAGAAGTTAGATTTTGATAAGAAAAAAATTAGACAAGATAAACAGAATACATAAAGCAAAATTTTTCCAATGGCACTAAACTTTATGATATATACTATCTCTCGCAGAGCCGCAAAGCCGCAGAGAAATATATCCACGAATTTCACGAATTGATTAACAGATTTTTCGTCGAAGCCGGATAATCCGTGGACAAAAAACGCTGCGTCTCCGTGTCTCTGCAAGATGAATATTTTCGGTTTATTACATATGTATCTGTAAGATTTTCCCGAAATATCGGCAGCAAGAGAGTATTCCTCTTATCCTGTCAAAATAATAATCAACTATGGAGTTTAAAAGCGATGAAACACATCAAATGTCTGTTTGTGCTAATACTTTTCGTATTTTCAATCATAGCCTGCCAGAGAGGAGAAAAATCAGTACTAAGCGGACCAACCGTAGCCCTGGTCATGAAGACGCTTAATAATCCTTATTTTATCGATATGCAGAGTGGCGCTGAATATCAGGCAAAAGAATTGGGCATCAACCTGATCCTTCAGGCGGCTGAACGGGAAGTTGATGTTGAAAAACAAATGCAAATCGTTGAGAATCTGATTCAGACCCGTGTGGATGTACTTTGTGTAACGCCGAGTGGCTCAAAGGAAATTATACCGGCTATTTTGAAAGCAAACCGGGCAAATATACCGGTTATTATTATTGATACCCGTGTAGATTCTGTGGCATTAGCGGAATCCGGCGGTCAAATTGCCACTTTTATCGGATCTGATAATTATGAGGGTGGTCGGATTGCCGGTGAATATATAAAGAGTCTGCTCAATGGAAAGGGAAACGTGGCTATTTTGGAAGGTATTCCGGGACACGAAACCGGTGATGCAAGAATACGTGGATTTCGTAAAGCCCTCGATTCACAACCGGAGATTCAAATTTTAACCTCACAGACGGCCAACTGGGAGAGAGATCAGGGATTTAATGTTTTTCAAAATATGATGCAGTCATATCCAGGAGTTCAGGCTCTTTTCGCCTGTAGTGATCTGATGGCCCTCGGTGCTGTTGAAGCTATTTCCGCTGCCGGAAAAACCGGGGAGATCATCGTTGTTGGATTTGATGCCCTGAAGGATGCACGAGATGCTATCCGGGAGGGAAAAATGCAAGGGTCAATTGCCCAACACTCATATATCATGGGAAAAATTGCCATGAATAATGCGATTCAACTAATACAGGGAAAAAGTATACCGGAAGAAATCCCGGTTGGCATCGATTTAGTCACTAAAGAAAATGTGGATAATACGTCGAAGCCTAATCCATAACACCCGGATGATTTTTAGAACAGATAAAGGCAAAGAGAAGTATAATAAATATCCATTGAAAATAGAAGTCGGGTTCAAATCCACTCTGGAAGAAATAAAAACGATATGTTGATTCAAATACAAGATCCTCTGGAAGATTGGCAGAGAGCTTTTAGGGAAAATCTGAACGCTAAAGTTCGCTGGGATCCGGTCACCTTACAACTGTATAGTACGGCGGCCTGCATCTATGATATCACACCATTGGCGGTGATGATACCGGAAACAGTGGATGATATTGTTCAGGCGGTCAATATCTGCCAGACTTATAATATTCCCGTTTTGCCCAGAGGTGCCGGATCCAGTCTGGCCGGTAATGCCGTGGGAAGAGCAGTAATTCTGGATTTAACTCATCATTTTCAATGCATTGATATCCTCTCTGACAGCCAGGCCAGGGTGGGGGTTGGGGTTGTATTAAACCAGTTACAGAAAGCTATAAAGGAAAAAGGGTGTAAGTTCGGCCCGGATCCCAGTAGCGGCAATATCTGTGTGATTGGCGGAATGTTAGGTAACAACAGCGGCGGACCGCACACGATTCTTCATGGTAGTATGTACAAACATGTCGATGAGGTGTCGGTTATTTTGGCCAATGGCAAATTGTTTCGGGCTAAAAATATAGCGATCACAGATATTGCCGGGTTGGATGACTTTCACCGGCCCTATTATGAAAAAATTCATGAACTTTTCAAAAACTATGCCCATAGAATTAAAAACAGTCGTCCCCGGGTAACAAAAAGTGCCTCAGGGTATCAGGTATGGGATATTCTTACAACAGAACGGTTGAATATGGCCTCACTGTTTGTTGGCAGTGAGGGTACTTTGGGAGTTTTTACCGAAGCTCTATTGAATATCATTCCCCTGAAACCGGAGAGAGGTATCATTTCTCTTTATTTCTCTGAACTTGAGGATATGGGTAAGGCGGTTCAGGTTTTACGACGTTTGGGTGCCTCAGCCATAGAGTTTGTCGACCAGTCGTTTATGGTGCTTGCCCTCGAATATCAACCCGACCTCAGTAAATTTTTACCCAGTGGTGTACGTTATTTACTTTTTGTTGAATTTGAAGGGACAACGGTTGAATCCATTCATGACTCTTTTCAAAAGGCGATTAACGAGATTGTGAATCAACGGGAACTTGGACAGAAAGGTGCCTATTCGACCAATGAATCTGAAATTGAAAAAATTTTCACCCTGCGGAAAGCAGCCACCATTATTCTGAACAAAATTAACGGAAAAAATAAACCGATTCCATTTGTAGAAGATACCGCGATTCATCCGGATGTTTTTCCTGATTTTTTACGTGACGCCGGTTCTTTGCTGAAAAAATTCGACTTTAAGTATGTTATCTATGGACATGCCGGCGATGGAAACCTTCATTTACGCCCTTTGATTGATATAAAAGACGAAAAAACGATGGTGCTGATCGAAAAATTTATGGATGAATTTGTCGATCTGGTTATTCAATATAACGGCAGCCTAACCGGAGAGCACGGTGACGGGCGGCTTCGCTCGCCCTTTCTTCCCAAACGATTCCCGGAATTAATGCCGCTATTTAGGGAAATTAAAGATATTTTTGATCCTTCGCGCATTATGAATCCGGATATTATTGTACCCAGGGAACCAATAAAATGGAATGCCGATTGGCGTTATTCGCCATCGGATGAATATATTGATACCGACTCCCGTCTTGATGAGGATAAATGGCGTTCAGAAATTGAAAAATGTCATGGTTGCGGGACCTGCCGTGAATATTGTCCGGTTTTTGTTGCAACCGGTGAGGAGGAAGCAACGGCTCGGGCAAAAGCAAATATTTTACGTGGAATCATATCCGGAAAGACCGCTCTAAACGCTATCGACACCGATCACTTCTTTACAATTATGGATTACTGTTTGAATTGCGGACAATGCCTGACTGATTGTCCGACCAGCGTTGATATACCGGGAATGGCGATAGCAGCAAAAGAGAAATTACATCAAAAACGACCCTTTAAAATAAACGAAAAATTACTGCAGAATGGGAAAATTGTCAGCAAGATTGCCGCATTAACCGCTCCTTTGAGTAACCGTGTGTTACGCTTTCGATTGATTCGATGCCTAATGGAAAAAATTGCCGGAATTGATAAACGACGGGATTTTCCACTTTTTTCAAGATTTTCGGTCGGGACAACACGAATGGAGAAATTTCAAGCCGGGAATGGCAAGAATGTTGTCTTATGGAGTGGCTGTTCCGCCCAGTATAGTGATCCGGAAGGAGAACATCAGCAAACTGTCCAACTATTGCAGAAACTCGGTTATAAGGTAATTATTCCCTCCTGGCGTTGTTGTAATATTGCTAAAATCTCTTATGGAAATATCAGCGGAGCCCGATCTGATATTGACTACAATATCAGAATACTGCTTCCATTAGCAAAAAAGAAGATACCTGTCATCTTTTCAAGCGCCTCCTGCGGTTATGCCTTTATGAAAGAATACGATAATTATTTTCCGAATGATAAAGATCTCCGGACCATTGCCGCAGAATCGGTTGATATCCATGATTTTTTGATGAAAGCTTATCATCAGGGGGAATTTACCGGAAAATTCGCTCCACTGAACTCAAGAATTGTTTACCATGAACCGTGTCACCTGAAATCCCAGCAAAATGAGTATGGGCCCATTGATCTGCTAAAATTAATCCCTGCTCTGAATATTATCGATGTAGAAGATAGCTGTTGTGGTATTGCCGGAACTTATGGCATGAAAAAAGAAAACTATGAAATTTCCATGAAGATGGGTCAACCTTTATTTTCACAAATTAATGAAGTAAAACCGGATACGCTGGTATCGGGGTGTGGTACCTGTCAGATACAGCTCACCAAGGGAACCGGGATTGATACCATCCATCCGATTGTACTATTGAATCAATCGTATCAGCAGGAGAGGTGAATAATTTACAAATTCGGTCAATTCGTCTCTCAAAGCGGCGCAGCGTTTTTTATCCACAGATTTCACGGATTGACACAGATTTTAAATAAAAATTAATATTATTTTAGTTTTAATCCGTGCTAATTCGTGTCAGTCTTCGCCTGATCCGGCGTAGACGGATAATCCGTGGACTATTTTTTTCTTTGATTGCAGCAATATGCTGCGGTATGAATAGGTTAGGCTAATTATGCATATAGATATTTTAAAAGTTTAATTCTGGAGGAATAAATGAGTACAATGAAAGCACTGGTTTTCAGGAATATTGGCAAAATTGGCATGGAGCAAATTCCTGTTCCGGAAGTTGCGCAAGCCAATGAAGTATTGATAAAAGTTGCCGCTTGTGGAATTTGTGGTACGGATGTAAAAATATTACAAGGTAAACATGCCTATAAAGAAAATACGGTTTTAGGCCATGAATTCAATGGTAGCGTGGAGGATGTTGGTACAGGAGTAACCACACTCAAAGTGGGAGATCGGGTAGCTATAGATAACAGTCTTCGTTGTGGGTTGTGCGATGCCTGTCGTATGGGTTTTAGCAGCCAGTGTGTGTGGTTGAAAGACAAATCCGTAGGTATTTTTCAAAATGGCGGTTATGCGGATTACTGTGTTGTGCCTGAAAATGCCTGTTATAAATTACCTGAGGAAATTGATGACATTGTTGGTACTCAGGTGGAGACCTTGGGAACCGTGTTAAACGGTATGAATACGGTACAGATGCAGCCTTGGGATTCAGTATTAATTTTAGGCTGTGGGCCCATCGGCTATTTATTTTCTGCATTGGCAAAACATGTTGCTGCCCAGGCAGCGGTAACCGAAATTGATCCGTTTCGAATTGAAGTGGCAAAACAGTTGGGTCTTCCTGTCTTCAATCCCAATGAATGTGATATAGAGGAATCTGTTCTGGAATTTACAAAAGGTGAAAAAGCCGATATCGTTATTGATGCGGTCGGTACGCAGCTAGAGAATGCGATCAATTATGTTACCCCGGGGGGCAAGATACTGGCCTTTGGAATGGACACCAGTGCCCAGGCAACGCTGGTTCCGAATACGGTTACTCGAAAAGCGATTAAGATCTTGGGTACTTATATTGGCCAGAACACCTGTTTACCGGCAATAAAAATATTTCGGGCCGGAAAATTAGACCTTCGTCCATTTTTTACTGAGACTCTTGGTATTGAAGAAGGCGTTAATGCTTTTGAGAAATTGGGCCTGGATCTGAAAACGCTCAAACCAATTCCAAAAAAGGCGATGAAAATAGTATTGAAACCCTAAGTCTTTGTAAGTTATTTTAATCCGAGGTAGTGTCAAAAAGGGTCTACGACGCGGCAGGCGCGGCGCAGACGTGGCTATGACGGGATCCGGCTGCGACGGATAATCCGTGGATCTATTATCTCTGTAAATTCTAACTCACCCGTTAGAAGGAACGCTGATGAACAGAATTTTGCACTTTTTTACCACCGGGGAAGATAAACCAGTAATCGAGGATCAAAAAGAAGTCGATCATCTTTACAGAAAACATCGATTCAGGGTGATGATGGCGATAACAGTGGGCTATGGTATTGCCTATACCTGTCGTCTGGCTCTTTCTGTTGTCAAGAAACCTTTGATCGATGGAGGTATTATGTCGGCAGAGGATCTTGGATTGATTGGATCTGCCTTATTCTATGGATATGCTTTCGGAAAATTAACCAACGGTTTCTTAGCGGATCATGCCAATATAAAAAGATTTTTTGCATTTGGAGTACTTTTCTCGGCATTCGTAAATCTGCTTATGGGAAGAACGGATGTGCTCTGGATATGGGTGGTTCTCTGGTGTTTTAATGGTTGGTTTCAGGGTTATGGAGCACCGACAGGAGCGGTAGCCCTTTCTCAGTGGTTTAGTAATAAAGAACGGGGCAGGTTTTATGGTCTTTGGAGTACCGGTCATGCTATTGGAGAAGGTTTGACATTTGTTGGATCAGGTGCCCTGGTCAGTTTCTTTGGCTGGCAGGCCGGTTTCTGGGGCCCCGGTGTACTATGCATTTTTGTTGCTCTCGCTATTTATCTGCTGGTACAGGACAGACCAAGGACCATGGGTTTACCGACTATTGCAGACTGGAAAAATGACCACGGTGAAGAGAAAAAAGAAGAAAAAACTTGGCAGGCACAGCTGTCAATTTTAAAAAGACCAACTATTTGGATATTGGGATTATCAAGTGCCACGATATACGTCACCCGGTATGCCATAAACAGCTGGGGCATTCTCTATCTCCAGGAGGCTAAGGGTTATACCTTAATTGAAGCTGGTAGTATTCTTGGGCTGAATACATTTGCCGGTCTGATCGGTTGTGTCGCCTATGGATATATCTCCGATAAACTATTTAAAGCCAAACGCCCACCGGTGACACTCATATTTGGAATTCTTGAGATCATCGCCCTTCTGGTCATCTTTTTCGCGGCACCGGGACAACCGGTATTACTAACATCTGCCTTTTTTCTATATGGTTTTATGCTCAGCGGTTTGCTGGCGGCCTTGGGAGGGTTGTTCGCCATCGATATTTCGCCTAAAAATGCAGCCGGTGCCGCCATGGGATTTATCGGGGTTTTCAGTTATCTTGCAGCCGGGGTGCAGGATCAGATCAGTGGTTACCTGATTGGACAGGGGACCACAATGGTCGATGGTGTACGCCATTATGATTTTACGAATGCCATTTTATTCTGGATTGGCGGTTCGATAGTATCATTAATTTTAGCCAGTACGTTATGGCGTGCCAAGATCATGGACTAATTATATACGGAGACTGAAATGAGTGTGTACGATATAGTAATACTGGGTAATTATACGAAGGATACAATCGTATCGGCAGCAGGAACAAGGTATGTCGATGGCGGCGGATTTAATTATGGCGCCCATGCCGCGGTCATATCAGGTCTTAAAGTGGCAGCCGTCACCCGGCTGGCACAGGACGACAAACATGTGGTAGATAAACTTATAGCCATCGGTGTTGATGTATATCCTGTGGTAACACCATCTTCGACACATATGCGACTCGAATATCCTACGGAAAATGTGGACGAGCGTATTCTCACATGCCCTGTTACTGCTGGTTCCTATACCGTAGATCAGTTTGAAAAAATTCAGGCAAAAGCTTTCCTGATCAATGCCTCGATCCGTGACGAAGTCCCTTTAAAAGTCGTTGAATTCCTGCGTATTAAAAGCGGTTATCTTGTCGCCGATGCACAGGGATTTGTCAGAATCATTAATTGGGACAATCGACTGATTCATGCACCCTGGCCTGAGAAGAAACAGGTGCTGGGATTAATTGATGTTTTTAAAGCAGATGCGGTGGAAGCAGCATTTCTGACAGGGGAGAAAGATATTCGCAAAGCGGCACAGATTTTAGAGGGGTGGGGTCCAAAGGAAATTGTTCTCACACACCGTGATGGGCTTCTTGTCTTTGCCGGGGGGCGATATTTTGAAGCGCCATTTTTACCAGCAGAAATGGTCGGCCGCAGCGGCAGAGGTGACACCTGTATCGCTTCCTATATGGCAAAACGTCTGACGGCACCACCCGAAGAAGCGATTATCTGGTCAGCTGCTGTCACCAGTCTGAAAATGGAGGCCGAAGGACCCATTCTCAGGAAAATGGAGGAGGTCGAAGCATTTATTAAAAAGAATTATAAGCGATAAGCAACCACGAAGTGCACGAAGTTCACGAAGAAAAGAAAGAATATTGAATAATTAAATTTATAGTGAGACGTCAAACGTCAGACGTGAAACGCCACATGTGAAAGCATTCCTGTCATCCCGTAGGGATCTTTTAAAGTGTCGGTATGATACGATCACATAAGAAGGTCCTTCCCAGATGACAGGCCAAATATTCACTATTCGAGATTCGCACTGACCAACTCATTATCGTCATTGCGAACGTTAGCGTCAGCCTCGGCTGATCCGCTGAGGCGGAAAGCAATCTATAGGATTTTTGTGGAGTTAAGGACATAATCAGAAAATGATTATTAAAATGATTGAATGGTTTAAATATTGTTATTTGCTTCCTTCGTGTCCTCTGTGGTTTATAAATTCACTGGGTTAATACTAAATATTAGGTGGGAGATGAAGAAAAGAGTATTATTATTACTACTACTATCATGTGTGTTTTTTGCGCACTGCTGCGAAAAGAATGACGGTGAGTTTACCTTTATCGTTGCCGCAGATATGCGCGAAAAAGCAATGCCGGAATATCGAACATCACAATATTTCCTTGGCGCCTGTGAAGCGATAAAAAAAGCGGGTAAAGGAGCCTTTATGGTAAGCCCGGGAGATATTGATCCACCGTACGCCATACGGGAAGTTATTTCACTTGTCTTAGGTGAAACATATCCCTGGTATCCGGTAGTTGGAAATCATGAATTGGAACCGGACGCTGATCTAGAATACCTGCGTGCTTATAATGAAGGCGGTACATCTCTTCCAAATATCGTGCGGAAAGGTCCTCCCGGTTGTGAGGAGACAACCTATTCTTTTGATTGGGGAGATAATCACTTTATTGTTCTTAATCAATATTATGATGGGCAGTCGGATAAAGGAACTGATGGTGAGATCGTGCCCGAATTAATGAAATGGCTGAAGGAAGATTTAACGATCAACAAAAAGAAATATATCTTTATTTTTGGTCATGAACCGCTGGTGGCTATACCGGATATCGATAATGGACGCATCCGGCACCAGGGGGATTCACTGGATAAATATCCAAAAAGTAGCTTTCGATTTCACCAGTTACTTCGTCAATTCAAGGTGAAAGCCTATTTTTGCGGACATACACACAATGCCTCTGTTGCAAAAATTAATGGTCTCTGGCAGATAGATGTCGGGCATGCCCGGGGGCTCGAGGCAACCATTCCATCACTAATTATCAAGGGAATATCGGAAAAAATTGAGTACGGAAGAATAAAAGGGTTGGGGGAAGAAAAATCGATTGCCGCCTACTTTGAAGAAAATGCCTATGAGGCCAAGAAGATCCTCTATTATACCGATCTGACCAACGGAATTTCTTATAAAAAAATTGATGATAAAACGGCCTTGGATATCCTTTCCATATATTATAAACAATTTACTGAGAATGAGGCTTTACGGGAGAGTTACCAAAAGACCTTCCGGGTTAACGCCAATCTTGCCAGAAGTACTTTTTTGAGAATTATCACCGGCGATGATGAAGTAAAGGTTGAAATATACCGCGATGATACCAGTGGGGGTGATTACACTTTAATGCATTTAGTGACACTTAATTGAATTTTGTTTGAAATGGGTACTTAATATATTAACTGGAGTACCCCTAACATTTAATCCGTAAAAATTGACATAACACCAATAACTACAAGAGATTGTTTCGTCCCGCCGCGTCGTAGACCCCGTTTTACAGGGTAGGCGAGCAGGCTACTCATTTTTCGTTATTCGCAATGACGGTGTTGTTATCGTCATTCTCGGAAAGAGATAAGCGAAATGACTGGAATTGGGAAGATGATGAACTAGAAGAGTCCTATGTCGATATCAATGGAAATCCGATCGATGTAGGTCGTCGATACTATCGTGATGCACCAACTGAAACCGAAGAATTTAAAGGTGGCGTCAATACGCCATCTTATACAAACCATCTTTAGGTTACAAATTCAACCTAAAGGCTTATTATTCATTTTATAATCTGACTGACTATGACCGGTAATTCTGATTTGGATCCAACACGAGCCACAAATTTTGACATCATCCTGGAACATTATGCGCCCAGTCTGGCCGCCCATATGTCTGTCGGCTATTTCAATAAGACGCTTTCGAATGTACAACAGGAAATTTCTTTTGCCCCAGCTGACAGGGAATTTAATGGTTTCAAGGTGGATCAGGTAACACAGATGCAAAATTTGGGCACAGGTTTTGTCAATGGTATAGAAGTCTCCATCCAGAGGCAGTTGGATTTTGTCGGATTACCTGAATTTGGTCTCCTGGTTAACTGGACCCATCAGTTAAATACCTATTTAGAAACCGATGAAGGTGAACAAACGCAACTTCCCACCCAGGCCGATGATGTGGTCAATCTGGCTCTACTATTAAAATAATACAAACGTTTGACACTATCATAAATTTTTGAAGGGCATAAATATGAAAAGAAGAAATTTTTTATTATCGTTAGGAACCGCCGCGGTTATACCAATAACCTCATTCGCGGGTAAGTCTCAGGACGATAAGTCAACAGGAAAAGATGTTGAATATTTTGAATTAATAAAATTTCATTTGCATGTGGGCAAGAAAAAAAATATGGTCAGTGATTTTTACCGTGATTCGGCAATTCCTGCATTAAATCGATTGGGAATAAATACGGTCGGAGTATTTAATGTTCTATACGGACCGAATGATCCTTCACTATATGTACTCATTCCGCATAAATCTCTTCAGTCAATAATTTCTGTATCCGAAAGACTTATCGAAGATAAGGAATATCTGGTTTCCGGTGAGCCCTTTCTAAATGCCCCCTTATCAGATTCTGCCTATGTGCGAATGGAAAAAAGGTTACTTAAGGCCTTCAAATATATGCCAACGTTAGAAATACCCACATCATTATTAAACAATCAATCGCGGATCTATGAGTTGCGAATATATGAAAGTCATAGTCAGATTGCCGGAAAAAAGAAGATTGAGATGTTTAATCAGGGAGGAGAAATCGCCATATTTCGAAAGACAGGACTTAAGCCTGTATTTTTTGCTGAAACAATTATCGGAAATCAAATGCCTAATCTCTCCTATATGCTGGTTTTTGAAAACATAGAAAGTCGCAATAAGAAGTGGGATATCTTCCGCAGTGACCCGGACTGGCTAAAACTCAAAGCCGATGCCCAATACAAAGATACCGTATCAAATATAACAGACATTATTTTAAAACCGACGTCATTTTCGCAAATATAATTTTTTGTGAATATTCTACTCGAAGCAGTTGTGGTATCCAATGCTGTTTTTAATGACCAGTTTCTGGCAGGATTGTTTGTAGCAATGTCGGATAACCAGACCTTTCAATTGTATTCCTGGATGGATATTGCCGGTAAAGATTTAGTCATCGCTCCTAATGGTATCAGGCAAGTTGAACACTAATTTGCCCCAACTTAAAGAAGTTGTATAAAAATTAAAAATCAACCACGGATTTGCACGGACTGAAACAGAATTATTAAAAAATTATTTAACAATAGATAAATTTATACAAATAAGTTATTCTCTATTATGTATTTTCCGTGTATTTCCGTGGTAAATAATATTTCTCCCACAATATCTAAAAGTCGGGGCAATTGGATCATATTCTTATTGCTTCCTTGCTTATCCTTGCCTAAATTCCCAATTATATTCTAATAATCCCACCGATATATCATCTGATTATGGAGGTATCATGCGTTACAACAATCTGGCTGAAATGTTTTTCAGCACCGCAGAGAAGTTTGGTGATCGTACGGGCTATATGTATAAGCTTGAAAATGAATATCTTTCTCTTAGTTTTGATGATGCAAAAAACAGTGTTGAAAAAATTGCTGCTGGTTTAACTACCTTAGGAGTAAAATCAGGGGATAAGGTTGCTTTACTATCAGCCAATCGTTATGAATGGGCCTGGTCGGATTTTGCGATTCTCTCACTTGGAGCAATTACCGTCCCTGTTTATCCTTCTCTTCTTCCTGAACATGTACAATACATCCTCAATGATTGTGAAGCCGTTACCGTTCTCTGTTCTGATGAGGAACAATACGCGAAAGTGAATGCATCCAGGAATACATGTCCGGCCATACAGTCGGTGGTTACATTTGAAACGGTGAAGGAAGATAGCAAACATATTTCATTAAAAAAGTTAATGGATCAGGGGGAGGCCTATCTTACCCAGAATTCCGGATTTCTTACCAGTCAGGTAAAAAAAATACAACCGGATAATATCGCGACAATTATCTATACCTCTGGAACGACCGGCGAACCAAAAGGGGCCATTTTAACACATAATAATTTTTTAAGTAATATCGAAGCGGCACTGGAATGTTTGCATGTTGACGAGAATGATCTTTTTCTCTCTTTCTTACCTCTGTCGCATGTATTTGAACGAATGGCCGGACATTTTCTGGCGAATTATACCGGAAGCACCATTGCTTATGCGGTTAGTATTGATTCGGTAGCGGAAAATATGGGAGAAGTGAGACCGACCATCATGGTCAGTGTACCCCGGTTATATGAAAAGATTTATACCCGTATTATTGAAAATGTGGAGACCGGATCACCGATAAAAAGAAAGATATTTCACTGGGCATTGGGTGTCGGCAGTGAATATATAAACAATGTCATGTATAAAAAGACAATCAGCGGTGGTCTGAATTTTAAGCGAAATATTGCCTATAAACTTGTTTTTAGTAAACTTGCCGAGCGCGTTGGCGGCAAACTCCGCTTCTTTATATCCGGTGGAGCGCCTTTGGCAAAAGAAATTGCAGAATTTTTTGGTGCTGCCGGTTTAATCATCTATGAGGGTTATGGCTTGACTGAGACATCTCCTGTCATCGCTGTCAATAAGACTGAACTTTTTAAATTTGGAACCGTTGGTCCGATTATTTCGAATATTGAAGTAAAGATCTCTGATGATGGTGAAATTCTGACGCGTGGACCCCATGTAATGGTTGGATATTTTAAGAAAGAAGCGGAAACAAAAGAAGCAATCGATGAAGAAGGATGGTTCCATACCGGTGATATCGGTTTTATTGATGATGATGGTTGTTTAACGATTACAGACCGGAAGAAAAATATCATCGTTACATCCGGGGGAAAAAATATCGCTCCGCAACCTATTGAAAATAAACTGGTAACCTGCAAATACATTGAACAAGCGATGGTTATCGGGGACAAACGCAAATATTGTACGGCAGTAGTTGTTCCGGCCTTCGAATCCCTTGAGAAATGGGCCAAGGAGAAAAATATTTCCTATGCCAATACCAGGGATCTGGCAAAAATGCCCGAGGTCAAAGAACTGATAAAAAAAGATGTCGAGGAAGTAAATAATCATCTGGCCAGTTATGAAACCGTGAAAGAATTTGTTCTTGCCGATGCTTCATTTTCTATTGAAACCGGAGAGCTGACACCCTCGTTGAAGGTAAAAAGAAAAGTGGTTCTGGAAAAATTCGCTGATCAGATAGAGGAGATGTACAGTGATTCATCGTTAGGTTAATTCTAACTATAGGGATTACACCCAAAGCGTGGAGGCCATCTGAGTCATACACTATGTCAGGGAAGACTGTGAATCCTATACATCAGAGAAATTGGCAGTCGCACTGTATTTATATTATATGCATCCCTGGTATTATAAATCGATTATACTAATAAATTAAAAGCCTAATAATGACCAATTGAACGCTCATGGGGACGCTAAGATTACACCCGCCGGTAAAATATTTCGCTGCCGTTACCTATTGCCCGTCTTTTAATCCTGGAATATTATTCTCTGATCTGGAAAATAAATTTTCCACAATTGAGATAAAGTCGAATGTCTATGAATTCTCAGCATATACCTCTTATTATCAGGAAGAAATGGGCAATCAACTGAATAAAATGTTTATTTGTTTCTCTGAATTGATGAAACCTGAAAAGCTTCCTTTTGTAAAAATAATCACAAATAAGGTGGAAAAAATATTTACGGTAAATAAAAAACGCCTGGTAAATATTGATCCCGGTTATATCTGTCCGGCAAAACTGGTCTTAGCGACAACAAAGAATTATAGCCATCGCATTTATTTGAATAAAAATATATATGGTGATATTCACCTTCAGTTTTGCAATGGAACGTTTCAATCCCAACCCTGGACCTATCCGGATTATCAGAATAAAGAAAATATCAGGTTTTTTAATGCCATCAGAAAAAGGTATCTGGAACAATTGAGTGAAGTGATTTACTAGTCCGTATATTCGAATAATCAGAATTCGGAGGTATCCGTGTCAGAAGAAACATATAAAGGAGCCGGCGTCGATATTGAAGAAGGGGAAAAAGCCATTAAGGAAATTAAAGCACAGGTACGAATGACTCATAACCAGAACGTCCTGACCGATCTGGGAAGTTTTGGTGGTATGTATTTGTTGGATATAAATACATATAAACAGCCGGTATTGGTATCCAGTACAGATGGTGTGGGAACAAAATTAAAAGTTGCCTTCATAATGGATCAACACGATACGGTGGGGGAAGATCTGGTCAATCACTGTGTCAATGATATAGCGGTCAGTGGGGCAGTACCCCTCTTTTTCCTGGATTATTATGCTACTGCAAAATTACAGTCAATCGTCTTTCATGATGTTATATCAGGTTTTGTTCGTGGATGCAAAAATAATCAATGCGCCCTTATTGGCGGTGAGACAGCGGAAATGCCCGATATGTACCAGGCAGGTGAATATGATCTGTCCGGAACGATTGTGGGTATTGTCGAAAAGAATGGGGTGATTGATGGAAGCCGAATTTCAAAATCCGACGTGTTGATCGGCCTCAAATCAAACGGTCTGCATACTAACGGCTATTCATTGGCAAGAAAAGTACTGTTCCAACATTATCAAGTGAAAACCTATGTGGAAGATCTTGGATGTACCATTGGAGAGGAATTACTGAAGGTACATTTGAGTTATTTAAATATAATACAGAAAGCAATAAAAAAATTTCAGATTCATGGTATTTCTCATATTACCGGCGGTGGAATTGAAGGAAATACCAAGCGTCTGCTTGGGGATGATTTATTTCTGACTATTAATTGGTCAAACTGGACAGTTCCAATGGTCTTTTCTTTAATACAAAGATTGGGCAGGGTACCAGTAGAAGAAATGAGAAGAGCTTTTAATATGGGCATCGGGCTTGTATTTATTATTCCAAAAAATGAAGCACAATCGTTTTATGATTTTGTAAAGGAAGAAAAATCCCATACACCGTATTTTGTAGGTGAGGTGATTTAAAGATTGACCGGGGTTTTCATATCGCCATAGGCAGAAACTATAGGCAGAAACTATAAGTAAGAAGTAGGAAGTAAGAAAGCCGAGAGCAGAAGGCAGTAAGCAGTTAGGATTTCGGTTTTTAGCTTACGGATTTCTGCTTTCGTCATTCAGCTTTCTGGTTTCTGATTGCAGTTTACTCTAAATAAAAAAGTGAGAACTATATGTTAGCCATAACGGTAATGATCTTAACATTTATCGGGTATATGCTTTTTTATCGTTTTTACGGGAAATTTATCGGCAAGAAAATATTCGGAATATCAGATAGCCGGATCCCACCATCCGTCCGGCTGGAGGATGGTGTCGATTATGTCCCCACGCGCAAGGAAATCATTTTCGGTCATCATTTTACTTCCATTGCCGGCACCGGCCCTATTGTTGGACCGGCCATTGCCATTATTTGGGGATGGATACCAGCTGTGATTTGGGTTTTCCTTGGCTCTGCGATTATGGGAGCGGTTCATGATTTTAGTTCGTTGATCATTTCCATGCGGAATGACGGTAAATCAATTTCTGAAATTACTGCGAAATATATTAACCGGCGTACACGTGTCTTCTTTTTTTTGATTGTATTTTTAACGTTATGGATCGTTATTGCTATATTTGGTCTCGTCATAGCGATCATTTTTAGCATGTTTCCGACCTCCGTTTTAGCCGTTTGGCTGCAAATTCCAATTGCCATTTACCTGGGTCATTTGATTTACAAAAAGGGCAGGGATGTATTTTTCTGGTCAATTATTGCTGTTATTTTATTGTATCTCACGATGATAATCGGCAGCTATTTACCCATTACGATGCCCGCAGTCTTCGGATTACCGGCGACCGGTGTTTGGACGATCATTCTGTTTATATATGCTTATATTGCCTCTGTCCTGCCGGTGACAACACTTTTACAACCAAGAGATTTCATCAATGCTTATCAACTTCTAATTGCTATGTTCTTACTGGCATTGGGAGTTATCATCGCAACAATTTTTGGTGGGATGGAAATGGTTGCCCCGGCGGTTCAATTTTCCCCGCCGGACGCGCCTCCGGTTTGGCCATTTCTTTTTATTACGATCGCTTGCGGGGCAATTTCCGGTTTCCATTCTTTGGTCGCATCGGGAACATCCGCAAAACAGGTGCAACATGAAAGCGATTCTTTATTTGTTGGTTATGGTTCGATGCTTATTGAGGGAGCACTGGCTACCCTGGTAATTATCGCCGTTGCCGCCGGCATTGGTATGGGATACTCAACCAATGGCGAGACTTTAACCGGTATCAGCGCCTGGTCGAGTCACTATTCTTCCTGGACCGCTGCCGCCGGACTTGGATCAAAAATCAGTGCTTTCGTCATCGGTGCTGCTAATATGATTTCAGCGTTGGGAATTCCTCATGGTGTTGCCGTAGTCATCATGGGTGTCTTTGTCGCCTCTTTTGCCGGAACAACTCTTGATACGGCCACCAGAATTCAAAGGTATGTTATCAGTGAGCTGGGTTCTGATTTAAAGATCAAACATGTCGAAAATCGCCATGTAGCTACTTCTGCTGCTGTTATTTCCGCTGCTCTGCTGGCTTTTGCCTCAGGTGCCGATGGGAAGGGTGCCCTGACCCTCTGGCCTCTGTTCGGAGCGGTTAACCAGACATTGGCTGCGCTTGCTCTTATTTTGGCCACGCTGTATCTGCGCAAAAAAAATGGTCTGAAATGGTTGATAACAGGTATTCCGGCTGTATTTATGTCCGTAATGACTCTCTGGGCGTCATTAATGAATCAAATCGAATTTGGCGCCGATAATAATATTCTTCTCCAGGTGATCAATTCGGCCATCATTCTGATTGTGACCTGGATCATTATCGAGGGTTTGGTGAAATTCTTTACACGAGAAAAAACTACCTTGACGGAAGCTGGAGCCTCATCAGAATAAGGAGTAATACCTGGATTTATGAAAAAAATCAATAACTCTTCATTACCATGGGCTATTACAGTTTCACTTTATTCGTGCAGCTTTTGATGTATGAAAGCTCTGTCTCCTCCTTTGAAAAGGGGGACTAATCCCATTTATTGGGCTATTGGAGTTTAGGTTATTTTTTAGAAAAAGTTCATTTGAAACATCGATTAAGTAAAATCTATTCCCCCTTAGAAAAGGGGGTTAGGAGGTTGTAAATAAATAACATAGAAGAGTATATATCCCCCTTAGTCCCCCTTTATCAAGGGGGAGACAGATCATGCAATTCTGATAAATTGTGCCAATAAATCAAATCTGCAACAATTCCTACTAAGGGGGAATTAGTTCATACTCTTTAAAAATAATAATTTATATAGAATATATGTGATTAATTTTGACACTAACTTAAACGTAGCTTATTAAAAAATTAATAAAAATACAGATAATGCTTAAAAAACTATCCGGATTTTTTAAAGACAAAGGTAATCTGTTCAATTCGATAGCCCGTCACAAAGCAACAGATGTCCTGGAATGGGAAACCTCTGAACTGGAGAATGTTTTTGCTTTGCTGGTATTTGGTTCTTTTGTCGGTATTCCCACGGCGCCGGGACATATCACACTGGCTTTGCTTCCCTATATGGAAGAAGATTTGCTCCTGATGTTGAATAAAGTAGCGGCCGCATCCGGTCCAATATCTGATTTATTTTCCAAACTTGATATTGGTTAAAGTTGACATTGAAAACTAAAAACATTTTTTTTCTTGGAAAAGGCGGCAGCGGAAAAACCACCATTGCCTCTTTAACGGCTTTGGCTCTGGTTGAAAAAGGAGCAGAGGTTGCTCTTATTTCAATGGATCCTGCACATAATTTGTTTGATGTTTTCCAGATCAAATCAAAGAAGCATTCCACAATATTAGATAAACATCTTTCGATTGAAGAGATCGATATTGATTACTGGATCAAAACCTATCTAAGATCAATAGAGCAACAGATCTCAAGATCATACCAGTATTTAACTTCCCTGAGTCTCGAAAAACATTTGCAAGTAATAAGATACTCTCCGGGGCTGGAAGAATATGCACTGGTCTATGCCTATGAATCGTTACAAAAAAAATACGATCGCATCACCTATCGAATATTTGATATGCCGCCAACAGCCTTGGCGATGCGATTTTTTAATTTACCGCAGCTGACACTGGTCTGGATGGAAAAATTAATTCAGATACGGCAAAGCATTCTGGCAAAAAAAAAGATTATTGAAAATATTCATTTGGCACCGAATAAATCGGAAGCTGACAAAATCCTCAAACAGCTAAAAATTCTTCAGAAAGATTATTATAGAACCCATACAAAGTTTTGTGATGAAAATGAGACAGCTATTAATGTAGTTTTAAATGAAGATAAACTTTCAATTGCAGAATCTGGTGATATTGAAAGGCATTTGAATTCACTCGGGTTGGTGATCAATAAAATGATTGTCAATAAATTCAGGAATAAGATCAATAAAAATGAATTTAACAAGATATTCAAGACGAAATCCTTTTCATTTCTACCCTACGCAACGAATCCTTTAATAGGAATTACGGCCTTGAAAAAATACGTTGGAGATGCACATTTTCAAAAATATATGTATCTGTAAATATTGAATCGCCGGTTTCCATTCCCCGATTTTTAAGATATTTTCAATTTTATTTTATATATTATACACAATCATGTAATAGGGGATTAGTCAAGATAAAGCATTGCCCAAATATCCGTTTGAAGGAGCACATATGTTAGAAATTATACTGGTTCTTGTGCTTAGCTATCTCATTGGTTCATTTCCTACGGCCGTTATTGCCGGAAAAATATTAAGGGGAATAGATATCCGGAAACACGGCAGCGGAAATGCCGGGGCAACAAATGTTTTACGCGTTTTAGGCTGGGAAGCTGCCCTGGTGGTCATGCTGATTGACATGCTGAAGGGTTTTATTGTCGTTTACTGGCTGGTAAATATTATTCCGGAAACCAGTAATATCAATACTAAAGCCATATATCAAATTATGGCCGGTGTTGCAGCCATCATTGGTCATATATTAACACTATTTGCCGGATTTAAAGGAGGCAAAGGTGTTGGTACGGCTGCCGGTGTATTTTTTGGACTGCAACCTTTACCGGTGTTCATTTGCCTGCTGGTATTTATCGGGATTGTCTACCGCACCCGGTATGTATCGCTTGGATCGATGACCGCAGCTTTTCTTTTACCGGTGATATTATTCGTGCAGAAATTTGCCCTCAATCTCACCGTTCCAATCCCTCATATTGTTATTGGTTTATTTCTGTCGATTCTTATCGTCCTGACACATCGGGAAAATATTAACCGGCTGGTTCAGGGAACAGAAAATAAAATTTCATTTAAAAAAGGATCAAACCTTTGAGAGTAACCATCCTGGGCGCCGGGAGTTGGGGAACAACCCTGGCATTGATCCTGCATCAGAATAATCATCAGGTTACCTGCTGGTCCTTTGATCAACATGATGTGGAAAACATTAACAGGGAAAAAGAAAATAAGAAATTTCTACCCGGAATTTCTATTCCCGAAGGTATTGAATTCAGCAATAATCTGGAGGAAAGTATTGCAATGGCAGAAGTAATCGTTGTTGCTATTCCTTCCCATGCCGTACGATCAGTGATTGAAAGTCTGGATCTTAATAACAGAAGAAATTTAATATGGGTCAGTGTAGCGAAAGGTATCGAAAATCATTCACTTCTGCGCGTTTCAGAGGTTATTCACCAGGTGGGCGGAATTCCTGAAAATAATATTGCTGTTTTATTCGGACCCAGCCATGCAGAGGAAGTCAGCCGGGGAATACCAACGGCGATTGTATCAGCCAGTAAAGACAAATACACAGCAACACTGGTGCAGGATCTGTTTATGACGTCATTTTTCCGGGTATACGCAAATCTGGATATTATCGGTGTGGAATTAGGCGGTGCCTTGAAGAATATCATTGCTGTTGCCGCCGGTATTTGTGATGGGGCCGGGTTTGGTGATAACACAAAAGCAGCATTAATAACCAGAGGACTTGTCGAAATCAACCGTTTGGGAGTTAAACTGGGAGCAAATCCGAATACATTTGCCGGTCTTTCGGGTATGGGAGATCTTATTGTCACCTGTATGAGCCGGCACTCCAGAAACCGATATGTTGGGGAACAGATCGGAAAAGGCAGAACATTACAGGATGTGCTGAATGAGATGGTTATGGTCGCAGAAGGAGTTAAAACCACAGCTTCAGCTTATGAACTGTCGCAAAGAGAAAATATAGAAATGCCCATTACGAAACAGGTATACGAAACGCTTTTCGAGGAGAAACCACCGGTGGAAGCGATGAAGGAACTGATGACCCGGGCTTCAAAACTTGAAGACTGGAGTTAACGTTCGTAGTTATATGTAAAACTGGATTAGAAAACCACAGAGACCTCAGAGAATTACTCTGAGAATTCTTAAAGAATTTCCTTTCAAACATATTATTGGGCAAATAATTTCCTGAGCTAATGAGAAACAGTATTAACATAATTAAAATTAATAAATTACCCCGTGTAATCTGTGGTTTTCTTTCAAACTACCAACTTTTTTTTAGGAGTGAAAATGATAAAATCCATTTTATTGGCAGTGGATGGATCTATTTATACCGATTCGGTCATTGATTATGGGATCGATCTCGCCAAAAAACTGAATGCGTTTCTTCGTGTTTACACCGTTATCGATATAAGGATTTATGAATGGGTCCTGAATACCGGTGGGGAAGGTTATATGCCGGTGATTCCGGCAAATGTTTTCCATGATGAGTCTCATAAGTTTCACACTGAAAGAGCAGAAGTGTTGATAAATAGTCTCCGGAAAAAATTGAAGAAAAATAATGTAAACTTTGAAGCAGATAAATTAGAAGGAGCTCCGGAGGAGGTTATTTGCGATATTTCACGAAAAGTGGATCTGGTTATTCTAGGGGCTCGCGGCGATTATGCCCGCTGGGGTGATCGCTTGCTGGGCGCGACCCTTGAATCGGTTTCACGCCAGATTCTTTCCCCATTGATGATCGTAGATAAATCGTATCAACCGTTTCAGTCGATTACCTGTGCATATGACCGGGGAGAATCAAGCAACAATGGATTAAAACTGACGGCTTATTTAGCCGAAGAATTAAATCTTCCCATTGAAGTGCTGACCATTCATGATGATGAGAGAGAACGGCAGGAAACGTTGGAAGAAGCACGCATATACTTAAAACCATATGATGTTGAATCAAAATTTCGTCATGAAGTTGGTGATGTCGGTAAAATATTAACCAAGGTTACTGTCGATGCACCAAAACCGACACTTTTAATTATGGGTAGATACGGACATTCAAGAATTAGAGAGGCCATCCTCGGCAGCACTACGGTAGAGGTCATGCGCGGAGCAGTAAAACCTATCCTGTTATCTAAATAAGCATTATGTCAGGAAAAATCATCACATTAACCAGGCATATTATCAACCAACAGCATTTATACCCGGAAGCTACCGGTGAATTCACAAATCTGATGAATGATATTTGTTTTGCCGCTAAAAGAATTTCTTATCATACCAATAAAGCAGGACTCCTTGATGTTTTAGGTGAAATGGGTATGATTAATGTTCAGGGGGAGGTTGTTCAGAAACTTGACGTTTTCGCACACGAAACGCTGGTAAAAGCCCTTGATCATGGAGGGAACCTGTGTTGCATGGTGTCCGAAGAAGAGGAAAATATAATACCGATCCCTGAAAAATATCCCATTGGAAAGTATGTCTGTTTATTTGACCCTCTGGATGGTTCGTCAAATATCGATGCAAATGTTAGTGTTGGCACAATTTTTTCAATTTATAAAAGAATCACTGATCATGGTACACCCGGACAGGTGGAAGATTGCCTGCAGCCGGGAGATGCGCAAATATGCGCCGGTTATGTAATCTATGGATCGAGCACCATGCTCGTATATACAACAGGAAATGGTGTCCATGGTTTTACGCTGGATCCCAGCTATGGGGAATTTGTCCTTTCCCATCCCAATATTAAAATTCCATCCAAAGCAAATATTTATAGTGTGAATGAAAGTAATTTCGATTATTGGGATGAGAGTATTAAGAGCTATATACGATATGTAAAAACGACCGATAAGAAGTCAAACCGTCCATTAAATTCCCGTTATATCGGATCAATGGTGGCAGACATACACCGCAATCTACTTTATGGTGGAATTTTTCTTTATCCGGCCAGTTCCAGATCTCCGGAAGGTAAATTACGTCTTACCTATGAAGCAAATCCGATGGCCTTTATTCTTGAACAGGCGGGTGGCAGGGCGACCAATGGAACTAGCGATATTCTTCCAATGGTTCCGGAAGATATTCACCAACGAGTGCCTTTATTCATCGGGAGTGAATACGATGTAACGATGGTTGAAGAATTTATTAAAGGGAAAATGGGATAAGAAATAATACAAAATACAAAAGAAAAAATACAAAAGATTTCATGGTCGTTTATTCTTCACTCCTCGAAATGACAATCATGGAAGCGTCATTGCGAGTCCCGACATGTCGGGAAAGCAATATAATAAATAGTTAAGGTGTTCTGACATAAATCCTTTAAATTCAAATCCTTGCGTCTCAGCGTCTCCGCGAGAGGTGAATGACACACTTTAGTCACTTTTGTTCACTTTTAACTCTAGTCACTTATATTTTACCGCTTACTTTTTCTGATATAAGGTTGAATGATTATAGAGTTATATATAAATTGCAAGGTTTCCGGATAAATATTATAACATAGGGTTTTGTTACCGCTTATGGCAATCAATATCTATATAAAAGATGTGGCCGACTATGATCATAAGGAAGTCACAATTAAGGGATGGGTTTATAACAAGCGATCCAGTGGCAAGTTGAGATTTTTGCTGGTTAGGGACGGTACGGAAACGATACAATGTGTTGTTTTTAAAGGAGATGTTTCAGAAGAATCATTTACCGCTGCTGACGATTTGCTGCAGGAAAGTTCCTGCCGTGTCACCGGTATCGTCAATCAGGATAAGCGCTCACCGCTCGGATATGAGATTCAGGTCCGAGCGATTGAAATGATCCAACTATCCAAAGACTATCCGATCAGTAAGAAAGAGCATGGTGTTGATTTTTTAATGGATCATCGACATCTTTGGTTGCGCTCTTCACGACCACACGCTATCATGCGCATCCGTCATGAGATCATTCGTGCCGCGAGAGAATTTTTCGATGATCGCGATTTTGTTCTGATCGATACACCTATTTTCACGCCAAATGCTGCAGAGGGAACGACCACACTGTTCTCAACCGATTATTTTGGCAGAAATGCTTTCCTTACCCAATCCGGGCAGCTCTACGGGGAAGCAGCAGCGATGGCTTTTGGAAAAATCTATTGTTTTGGTCCCACCTTCAGAGCGGAAAAATCAAAAACCAGACGACATTTAACGGAATTCTGGATGATCGAGCCGGAAGTTGCTTTTTTTGATCTGGCAGATGATATGTGTCTTGCTGAAGATTTCCTTGAACATATTGTTAAAAGTGTATTGAAAAATAGAAAAAAAGAACTGGATATACTAGAAAGAGATATCAGCCGACTTGAGAAAATTAAAACCCCGTTTCCGCGTTTACATTATGACGACGCAGTGAAAATTTTAAAAGCGGCGGGTGTAGATTTTGCTTACGGTGATGATTTTGGGGCAAGTGATGAGACGGTTATCTCAGAGAAATATGACCGTCCGGTGATCGTCCATCATTATCCGGCGGCGATTAAAGCTTTTTATATGAAGCGAGATCCGGAAATCAAGGATCAGGCTTTGGCGATGGATGTACTGGCTCCGGAAGGCTATGGTGAAATTATCGGCGGGTCACAGAGAGAAGATGATCATGATCTATTACTGGAACGTATCCGCGAACACCAGTTGCCGGAGGAAGCCTTTCAGTGGTACCTGGACCTTCGGAAATACGGTTCTGTACCCCATTCCGGATTTGGATTAGGCATCGAACGAACTGTCGCCTGGATATGCGGTATTAAGCACCTGCGAGAAGCGATTCCGTTTCCCAGATTGATGCAGCGTATTTATCCCTAATGCAGAGTAACCTGTTCTATTCATACAGCAGCGATGCTGCAAACAAAAAAAATAATCCACGAAGCACGTGAACAAAGAAACGAAGTATAAAATTGAGCTATAGTAAAACAATTGCCGTTATTGGCGCCAGAGACTGTGATAAAGAGATGTACCGGCTATGCGAAGAATTGGGGACCCTGCTGGCAAAAAACGGTTTTATAGTGATTTGTGGTGGCCTGGGCGGTGTCATGGAAGCGACCTGCAAAGGAGCAAAAAATTATGGTGGTCGAACGATTGGTATTCTGCCCGGTGACGATCCGCAGGATGCCAATCCTTATGTGGATACCGTGATACCAACCGGTCTGGGGATTAGCAGAAATCTGATCATTATTCGCTCCGCCGCCGGCGTAATTGCCGTAAATGGTGGTTTTGGTACACTATCCGAATTAGCATTTGCGCTGCAATTGCAGAAACCGGTCGTGGGATTGAATACCTGGGATGTTTCTGATAGAATATTTTCTGTGTCAACGCCACAGGAGGCAGTGACAAAAATATCCGGATTTCTGCAAAAGCGATGATGACAGGTGCGCATATCCGGGTTGTGGGGAGAGTTCAGGGTGTTGGTTTTCGCTATTTCGCCATGCGCCACGCCAATGACTATGGTTTGAAGGGATATGTTAAAAATCTTGCGGACGGAAGTGTTGAAGTGCGTATTGAAGGCGAAAAAGAAGTGATAGAACACTATAAGACAATATTGGAACAGGGTCCGGGTTTTTCTTTGGTTGATAATATTGATTTCACTTTTGAACCATATACAGCTAAATATCAAAAATTTTCTGTCGAGTATTAAAAAACACAAAATATGAACGAAGATAAAATAGTAAGACTAAAAGCATCCATCCGTGATGTGCCGGATTTTCCCAAGAAGGGTATCATCTTTAAAGATATCACAACGCTTTTAAAGGATGCTGATCTGTTCGCTCAATCAATCGATCAGTTACATGATTTGATAAAAAACAGATCGTTTGATATCGTCGCGGCAATTGAATCAAGAGGATTTATTTTTGGATCTGCTTTGGCTTATAAATTGAATAAAAGTTTTGTTCCTGTCAGAAAACCCGGTAAACTCCCGGCTAAAATTCTCCGTGAAGAATATTCACTGGAGTATGGGACGGACAGCGTCGAGATCCACGCCGATGCCATCGAACACGGTGCAAGAGTGCTTCTCGTTGATGATCTGCTGGCAACCGGCGGTACTGCCCGGGCATCCTGTCATTTGATCGAAAGATCAGGGGCGAAAGTTGAAGCGATTTTATTCCTGATCGAATTGGGCTTTCTGAAAGGCCGGGAGTTGATAAACGAATACGATATATTATCATTGATTTGTTATAATTAAACTTAATTATTCATACCGCAGCCGTTGGCTGCAATCAAAAAAAGAATTTGTCCACGGATTATCCGTCTACGCCGGATCAGGCGAAGACTGACACGAATTAACACGGATTAAAACTAAAATAATTATTTATAAATAGTCGTGTCTCTGCGCCGCTGCGAGAAATGAATAATCCAAGTAGCAAAAATTTTGCTAAAATAAAAAAATTTTTTAAAAAATAACGAAGTTTTTGGCTATAATAGCATAAAACTGCAGACAAAAAATAATTAATTTTGTCATCCTGTAAGGATCTTTTTTCTTGTTGGATTTAGCCAACAATTTGAAAGATTCCTTTCAGGCCAGTAAGCGGATCCGTCTCCCGGCGGACTGAATGACATCGAAAGGGTGCTTAAATAATCAAGTTTTTTGTGGTAATAATACAGAAAAAAAGAGATAAGACTTTAAGTTTAAAATAATTAGAATTACATAGTATAATTTATTGGAGTAAAAAAATGAACCATAAATGGTTACCGGTTATTTTAATTCTTGTCATGGGTTTTTTATTTGTTTCCCAACTCCAGGCAGGAGGCGAGTGGTTTAAAGTATATGATGAAGGATTAAAAGCAATGGAAAAGGGTGATTACCAGAAGGCTGCCACTTTACTTAAAGATGCGATCAAAGGGAATCCCACGGATAAGCAGAAAGTGCGAACCTATGGGTTACATTTTATTGAATATTTTCCGCACCGTGAACTGGGCATATGCCTTTACAATCTTGGTGATACCGCCGGTGCACAAAGGGAACTGAAAAAATCTTTACAGGACGAGCCATCAGAGCGTGCCAATGAGTATCTTCGTCAAATCGGCGGAGGCGTCCCGCCACCCACACCCAAAAAGCCCACCGAGGCCCTGAAAAAAACCGATGTAAAACCCATGGTCCCATCGACGAGGGAAACGGATATGATTGTCGGGAAACAGACCATCAAACTGGTCGGTGAACGTATGGGAGTGGCTGTATTACCGTTTGAAAACAAAGGGGCCAGCAAGGATTTAGGAGAAATTATTCTGGATAAAATGATCACCGTGATGTGGAACCAGGATAGGTTTAAGGTAATGGAGAGGGCGGCTTTGGACCAGGTGATTGCCGAGCAGTCACTGGGCCAGACGGGCGTACTGGATGCGGCTACGGCCGCAGAGATCGGTAAGGGTATCGGAGTGGACGCCATCGTGATCGGCAGTGTCGCCGCTACTGCTTCAGGAGCACTCAGCATAGATGCCCGGGTTATTGATACGGAATCAGCCGCGATTATTGTCGCGCACGATGCCTACACCAGCAGCTCCGATGCTCAGAGTGTAAAGAATGCGATTGAAAATCTGGCCCGGAAAATTACCGAGTCGCTACCACTGGTCGAAGGATATATCATAAAAATTGACGGACAACAACTTATCCTGGATGTCGGACGAAACGGCGGGTTAAAAAAGGGAATGAAATGTGTCATTTATAAAGAGGGTGCACCCATCAAGCATCCGATAACCGGTGAAGTTTTAGGAAAAGAGACAACCGTGCTGGGAGAAGTCCTGGTAACGGATGCTTTTGATAAATACAGTGTTTCTAAACAACTAACTTCTGAAGGAGGGATTTTATCAATCGGAGATAAATTTTTAACCAAATAACTAAATGTTAAATGTACAACGGGAGGAACGAATGAAATTTTTATCTTTATTTTTCATGGTGGTTTTAGTATTTGTCTTAAGTCAGGTTATAATGGGACAGGATGAACAACAATATGTCCTGAATGGTAATGGGGCACGTGCTGCCGGTATGGGCAATGCCTTTACCGGTTTGGCCGATGATGCCACCGCTATTTCCTGGAATGCGGCCGGTTTAACCCAGTTATATTCCCCGGAAGCCAGTGTGATCGGACGCTTCGGCTTTGGGTCACTAGATCCGGATTATCAGAATGTCGATGTGAGCGTGGAAACAGGATCGACTTTTCAGTTAAATTTCGCCAGTCTGGCGATTCCGTTTAGTGCCGGCAATATCAACATCGTCGGTGGTGTCGCCTATCGCCGTATGTTTGATTTTACAAAAAATGTAGAAATGACCTTCAAGGCCATGGGTTTTGAAGCGACAACAAAGGTGGAAAATACAGGCGGTGTTGACGCCATCTCTCCCGCCCTTGGTATTCAGTTAAATGAGATGATCTCCGTTGGTGCCGCAGCAAATATTTTAATCGGAAGCACAGATTATTTATCAGAAACCAGCGGTTTTATCGGTGATGATAAGGACGAATCTTCGGAAAAATATTCCGGCGTGGGATTTGACATCGGTTTACTGGTCAAACCATCACCGACAGTCCAGATCGGGGCCAATTTAAACTTACCTTATTCAGTAACGATAAATTCAAAGATGGAAGATTTTGATGATGTTGAATATAAGCTAAATGTTCCTTTTGCCTTCAGTATCGGTCTGGCTTTACGGGCCAGTGATAATTTAACCATTGCCGCCGATTACAGAAGCCGTCCCTGGTCCAATGCCGAATGGGAATATGAAGTCGATGGAGAAGTTTTTACAGAAAAACTAGAGGACGCTGAGAATGCTAATTCCATCCATGTCGGTCTGGAATATCTTGCTGAGGCAGGTAATAATGTCTTACCGCTCCGTGTTGGATTTTATACACTGCCAACTCCAGGTATCGATGAAAATGATGATCAGATTTCTTTTAATGCGGTGACCGCCGGTTTGGGAATTATTATGGGTAATATCATCCTGGATGGATCTTTCGAGTATGTTTTCGGCAGTTATGTCGGAGCTCAAGTGGCTGGTACCGATGTGGACTATACAGTCAATGATTTCAGAGTAACCGTTGGTGGTGTAATCCATTTCGGTAAATAATATTTGTAAAACCAATAAAAAGGGATGCTTACGCATCCCTTTTTTTTTATATTATATACCTGATCAAATCTTAATATTTTGCCAGTAGACCCAGCAACCTTGCATGTGATTTTATATAAAGTCCATAGGTTCTCAAAGTTTTGTGGCCGGTAACGCATCCCTGTCGTTAAACATAAGGAATATTCGAGGTAAATTACAAGATATATCTGTCCCGTTAGAGACAAAATATTTATTGCAATCTTATAATACAATATTCAACAGTCCCGGTAGGGACGAAATATTATAAGCAAGGCCACTACCTATATAAAAATATAAATCACGTGCATATTTGCAATCGAAAATCGAAGATCTCTAATTAAATCGGATTGGAAAGAGGCATTTACCTGCTATACGCTCTCTTACAACTTGATTTTGTACTGAAGAATCCTGAAGAAGTCTTTTCAACGCAAACAATCACTGTGGAAAATGAGAGAATGGCTCTGGACAACTGGTAAAAAAATATTTTATACGGTGTTACGATTGGATTCTATGACGGTTGAGTGGTAAATGTATTCTCGACGGGGATTTAAATTCATCGGCTGCCAATTGAGCCATTGAACCATGGAAATAGCTTAAAAAAGGAAATGTTTATGAGGTTTACACCGAGAATATATGCATTTGTTGTTATTCACATTGTTCTATTTGCTTTATTTTCACATTCTGATGTGCATGGAACCGTATCTAAGACTGACTCTTACCATTGTATCTTCATATCCGATTCTACAATCAAGGAATTGAAGGAGGCTATTGAGGGAAAAAAGTTTAAATATACAGCATTTCAATCACTCCAAATGGAGGCAGATAACAACCTCGATCGTGTTCCTGTAGTACCGGATAAATGGTATGTGCCCGGATACTACAATGATGCTGATGGGCATAGGAAAGCAAAGAATGGTTTGCAGGATGATGCAAATGCTGCCTACGCTTTGTCACTTTATTATAGAGTAACAGGGCAAGAAAAATATGCGTTTGCGGCAGTAAAAATCATTAATGCCTGGGCGACAAAGATAAAAACCTGGAGTCGGGAGGACGATTCTACTCTTTCCTTTAGTTATCATATTCCTTCATTAATATTCGCTGCGGATTTACTTAGAGACGAGGATGTGTGGCCGGAAGATCAACAGCGTCAGTTCTCTGCATTCTTGCGATACAATGCGCTTCCGATGAGTACGATGGACAGTAAGAATAATTGGGGCAATTGGGGTTTGGTCCTTTCGACATCATGTGCTGTATATTTGAAAGATGAAAAACTTTTTCAAAAGTGTGTCGATAGATGGAAGTACTTTATTGATACCCAACTGTCCAGCGACGGTCATCTTCCTCACGAAGTAAAAAGAGGGCAAGGAAAGTCAGGAATCTGGTATTCTCACTTCTGCTCAATGCCGCAAAATGGCCAAATGCTGCCGCGACTCGATTGCTCAAAAAATCCCGACCCATGTCCGCGAGGCATTCTGCTCCTTTCCTGACCTTGACACATGGGGAAAACTTAAAGTAAAGGATTAAATAATAAGGAAAACAAACGGAACCGCGCATTCTAACAGATAAAAATCAAAGATAGCATTAGGTAGTCAATCAATCTGTTTCAAATAAATAAAAATGTAGAACAGAAATGCAAAAAATATTTATTAGAATTTAATTACGGGAAGGAGATATAATGGAGCGTCACAAATATTTATCACAGGGAATATATTATTGGCATTGGGTACTGATATCAAATTTGTTATGTTTCTCAGCCGGATTTGGACAGAACGCCTCCGATACTCTGAAAATATTACATATCACCGATACACACATTTGTAACCTGAACAATTATCAACCCGAATTTATCGATGCCAGGCAACACTATGGTGACGGGACGAAGCCACTAATCACATTTTTTAACACCATTCCTGATAGTCAAGAGGCCGATGCTGTCATCCTGACAGGGGATATCGTTGATTTTTATGAAGCAAAAACATCCGGTGGTGGTTTTCTGGCAACCCAAATCGAACAATTTTATCCTCTATATAATTTTTGTCCCGTTCCAATATATATGACTCTGGGAAATCATGATATTAATAGTTATTGGGTTGATGAGGATGATTCGACCAAGATATATACCCATTCTCAGCTAAATGCAAACAAAGCCCGGGCGACCTGGATACGAAACATCCCTTGCTTTCAGAATGGTACTTACTATTCCCGTGATTTCGGGGTTGGAACCACGAAATATCGTTTTATTTTCCTCGATAATGGCTATAGCCTGCATGATGATGCCAGAAAAATCGATAAATCCCAGATGGACTGGTTAGTTCATCAGGTCAAAGATGCCGGTAACCAACCGATTGTTATTTATATGCATATTTATCTACCCGTTGGCGATAAAAACGGTGATGGCATTTATTTTAAATCAAATGATTTAGACTGGCCGGATGCAGAGAGTTGTTCGAAGGGTTTGCTCAAGGTACTCAACGAGAATACTACCATTAAAGCGATTTTTGTTGGTCATGGTCACAAAAATGTTATCGAGCAAATAGATTTTCCTTCCGGGCATAAAATTGTTCAATGTGAGACCGGCGGTTTTAGTAGTGATCCGAATAATTGGCGGGTGATTCAATTTACCGAGAATAAAATAATGATATCAATGCCCGGAAAAAGTCAGCTGGCTAAGGTGGTATGCTTTGACGCTAAATGAATTATCCTTAATTACAAGTTATAACCGTAAGATCTGATCTATTCCTCCTATTATGCTATTAGCACCACCTCTCTCAGAATGCACACAAGATTATAAATATATATATAATACTCCCACCACCTATTTTAGCCTCTTAGAACTAAAATATGGGCGTATTTCGATTATTTTTACTGTATTCCAATACCTTTTTATATTATAATGTAAATCAATTAACCTGAATTATTCACAAATCTTAAGGTCAGATTCAATAACTTCCATGAAATCAATTATTTAACTCCCCCTTAGAAAAGGGGGCGGGGGGTTGTCTATCAAAAAAGGTTATAGGATAATCGAAATTTTACAATCCCTTAATCCCTTTTTTAAGGGGAGATTTTACTGTCGCTACTTGATGAATTTAAAATTCATGAATTAACCAGGTTAACTGATTTATTAATTCAATGACTTTAGTAAAATAATTAATAGCACTTTTCTTTTTATCGCGTCTATTACCTGGAATAGGAAATCCCTGTAATTTTTTACGGTACTTCTATTTATTTAAATTTGAATAAAAGTTAAATTGCTGTTTATCTTATAAGATTCACATTGTAATTGAACCATCGAAAATCAGGAATAGTAAAAATTTATTATAAAGATAAAATATTGTGAAATACTTTTTAATAAGTCTCATGGTATGTTCCTCACTATTGGCCCAAAATAAAAAATGGGGATGGGATACACATGGTTATATAAATGAACATGCGGTAGATTATCTACCTACTGAAATGTCGTTTTTTCAGGATCATCGAAATTATCTGCAACAACATTCGGTCGATCCGGATACCGATCCATTACCGGGATACTATCATTATATTGATATTGATTATTATCCGGAATTTTTTACCGGGACTCTTCCGCATAATTTGGATAGTTTAATAACGCTTTACGACCTTTCAATTGTTCAAAATAACGGCATTATCCCCTGGATTATTGAAGAGTGGACAGATAGTTTAAGCACATTAATGGCAGCTGGTCAATGGGATGATGTTTGGCAAATTGCAGCTGAACTGGGACATTATGTGGCAGATTCTCACCAGCCATTGCATCTGACTTTAAATTATAATGGGCAACACACAGGAAATGATGGTATTCATTCACGATATGAAACACAGATGATAAATCCACATCTTTCACAACTACCCTTAGCAACAGGCACAGGAAAATACTGGTCAAATGTTATTGATACTGTTTTTTTACATATTGAAGAAATTTATCCCTATGTGGATAGTATTATGATTGCAGATGATCTTGCCAGCGCTCAGGATCCCACTTTCAATATAACTTATTATAATATTTTATGGCAAGATCTTGAACATTTAACAACAGTTTCTATTCAAAAAGCAATATTAGATCTTGCCAGTCTCTGGAGAACAGCATGGGAAAATGCAGGCAGCCCTTCACCTTTGAGTATCCAATCGAATGATCATAATCCTGAAATCTATTTTTTAGAAAAGAACTACCCAAATCCATTCAATTCAACAACCACTATCGAATTCACATTACCCCAGTCAGTTTTTCTTACTCTCAAGATCTACAACATTCTTGGAGGAGAAATTGCTTCACTTGTGAATAAGAAACTACAGGCGGGAAATCATACCTATACGTTTGATGGGAGCAATCTCGCAAGTGGCGTTTACCTGTACAGGATTGAGGCTGGTGAATTTCAGGATGGAAAGAAAATGATACTCCTTCGGTAAAATGTTGTCTCGCAGCGCCGGCTAACTGCAAAGAAAAAATAAATTTTTATTTATTAAATCAAACATCGAAATGATTTTTAAAATCCCTTGCCATTTGTACTTATCACAATTAGCTTATGGGGAATTATCTACACATATAAGAATTTATTCACTCTGTCACTATCAGTCACTAATCATAAAGGAAAAAATATGCTTAGCCAAACAATAAAACGTACTTTCGCTAAGGTAGTCCGAGGTAAGTTAAAGATTGGTGAGAGGAGAAAAGCTCATCGGAACGATACCGAGTACAGAAGAAGAGGTTACGATCCTGCTTAATTCTTATTATCTGCCATAACATAACAAAATACCCATCTTTGTTTCGAGCAAACTATTAATAGCCGGGCAGGATATAATAAAATCACAATTCCCAAGCCACAATGACAAATGAAATTCGCCAGTAGGTTGAAAATGCGCCAATTGGCGTGCGAATCCGCCTGAACCGGGCATAGCATTGAAAGTTTTCCGGTTACCGGTATCCGGCCTCCGGTCTCCGTTTTATTTCTTTCCTTCATATGATATTAGCCCTTCTCATTCCTTGCCTTAAGAGTTTATTTTTAATAAATTAATAATTGTTAATTTTTGCCCCGGTAGCTCATCCCTGACTTTGTCGGGATCCTCAGAGTGATAGCAAAATTAAAGTTTTTGGTCACATTGGGACAGGCTTCGATCAGTGGTGATTGAAAATTTACAATTTATAATTTAAAATTGTTTTTTCGCCCCAGTAGCTCAGCAGGATAGAGCAGTGGCTTCCTAAGCCATGTGTCGGGAGTTCGAATCTCTCCTGGGGTACCTCAGTTAAAGTAGGAAGTGGGAAGTAAAAAAACAAATATTTGGAACTTGGAACTCGGAACTGGGAACTAGCCCCGATGATAACGATTCCCTCCGGGCAACAAATTCACAGCGGGCGAATCCACCTACTGGCATGATCGGGATGAAATCATCCAGGATTTCAGAATAGGAATTTGCTATATCATGCATGATTTAGGTCCGGTAAGTCGTCTGAGGACGACATCTCTTATCGGGGGATTGGTTATTGGGAATTATTTGGGATTTGGTGCTTGTGATTTGGGATTTCCCTCAACGAGGGGCACGGCGTGCCATGCCCGGTGTAGTATTCAGGAATTAAAACGTAAAAATATTAATTTAAATAGGAGACAGGATGTTAAAACCAAAGAAAAATATCAGAAAACAGGATCTGAAGGAAGATAAATTTGTAAAATTTTCTCTGCAGACAAAATCGTATATCGATGAAAATTACCCAACAATAATGCGAGCAGTGGTCATTGCAGGCGTTGTTATTGTTATAGGAATTTTCTATTATTACAATTCTCAGCAAACCGATATAGAAGCCAATTCACAATTGGGTATTGCCGAAATTGAATTTGCCAACGGGAACCTTCCAAAAGCAAGTGAACGGCTGATTAAATTAATTGATGAATATGATGGTACAGATGCTGCCGATCAGGCCATGTTTTTAATGGCAAATATATTATTCCAGCAGAAAAAATATGATCAGGCTCGTGATTATTTTGGGCGGTTTGTCGATGCCTATTCCGGTAGTAATATTTTATTGGCTTCCGGTTATGCCGGATTGGCCGCTTGCAACGAGGAATCGAAAAATTTTGTGGAAGCAGCCGAATTATATGAACGGGCGGCAAATTTGGCACCTCAATTTCCTGAATCGGATAACTATTATTATCTTGCCGCACTCTTGTATAAAAAGACAGGGGATTTAGATAAATCCCGATCCCTGTTTCAACAACTGGCCGAAGAAGCAAAAACTGAAAATCGCGTAAAAGATGCTGAAACACAATTGGTTCTTATAAATAATCAAAATTGATCGCTAATCTTGTAAAACTGTAATATGTGAGGCAGGTGTGGAGTTTTTTCCACGAATTACACGAATTAGAAATAATATATTAATACTGTTTTATTTGGATTCAACAAAAAAGACATGAATAATATAGCAAAAATTTGTGAAATCCTTGTATAATTCGTGTAATTCGTGGACTTTAGTTCTTTTGGAGGGACAGCATGGGCTCCTCCTTTGAATAAATCAAGTATACATCTGAATAAATCAAGTATACATCTAATCATAATCAGAGGTTCCATTTGATTTTTGAATATTTATTGATCGTCACCTTTCTTTCCTTGGCACTGATCATTTTTTTCTCATCCCTGGGCTCAGAATCATTAAAAGATTTATTAATGATCAGAAGCGCGGATAAAGGTGAATTATTCAGAAAAAAGAATGCACGCTTGGAATTGTGGTATAATTTTGTTGTTGCCCTGATCGTTACAATATTTTTAGTAAGATTTCTGTATTTCATTATTGCTCCGGCAGAAATAAAAACTTTTGCTTATATACCTGCTTCATTGATACATCTCCTTATCGTGAATTTTATTTTTATGCTGTTTTGGGCCTTAATTTGGTTCTTTTTGCATATAAAAAAAGAAATTAAATTAGAGGATCGAACTTCCTATTTTAAAAAGATATTTTTTTATACACAATTTGTAGCAGTTACCGATATATTGTTCACACTTCTCTTATACTTTCAGGGCTACTATCATTTTTTTAAACTAAAAGATTTCAATACCGCTCAAACAGAAACGCTGTTAACTGAGAATTATGTTCTGCTGATGGTTATCATCATGATTCTACTGACGGGCCTTACAACCTTATTTGTTTTTTATATTTTGAAACGATCGGTAAAAATCCTGCAACAATATTGGCTTGTCTTGCTTTTTCTCTTGATCGCGGCGATTATTTTTACAATCCTCAGCGGTATAAACAAATTTGGCTGGAACGAAAACATATCTGCCAGGATCTTACTTTTCTCTGCGCCCTATGCCTATGTTGGATGGATATTCATGTTTTTATTTCTTTATTCCGTGTTTTGTAATGTCGCATCCATCATATTGTACTCTCTGATGACTAATTTTACAAATCCGGTAAAATACAAAAACTTAGCCCTCACTTTATTTAAAATTGGTTATATTACAGCAATGGCTTTTTCTATTCTGGTCATTTTACCGAATATCATGCTGTGGTTCTATGCTTGATACATTTGTATTATTTTTAATTTACGATGTTAGATAATTCTCGCAAAGAACCGCCAAGGTAGGCACGGCGCAGACGGGCGTGAGATAATTATAGATAGATCAGGTATACGATTGGATAAAAAAATAAGATATCATCAATCACTGTTATATATTTTGATCAATTTAGGTGTATTTTTGTCTGGCGGTATTCTTTTCGCTCAATTCGATATTTCTGAATTTGATTCTCTTTTAAAAAAATGCGTTGTCGATAATAAGGTCAATTATAAACTACTTTTAGAAGAAAAAGAAGATAATTTCCTTGAATGGTAAGAAAGAATAAAAAAAATCAAGGAACCTCATCTTCTCGATTACATTAAACTCTATAGTAACCAGGAGATTCCTGGTATTTGGTATACTTACAACATTGGCTATTTTGATTATGACTGACATCTGAATGACTATTAGTAGATATATTTGACGAAACCTGAAAATTTGTGGGGGGTGAATGCTGAGCCAGAAATTATTGACAAGACTAAAAAATGCTTCTTCAGTAACTGTTTTGACCGGTGCGGGTATATCCGCAGATAGCGGGATTCCAACTTTTAGGGGAAAAGACGGATTATGGGAAAATCATAATGTAAAGGAATTGGCAACGGTTGCCGCTTTAGAAAAAAATCCCGAGTTGTTCTGGAAATTCTACGATTGGAGGAAAAATCTTATTCATGGTGTTAAGCCAAATTTAGGTCATTATGGACTTGTTGATTTTGAGCGTCTCTTTGAAGATTTTATGGTTATAACACAAAATATTGATAATCTCCATCAAGAAGCTGGTAATAACAAGATCATTGAACTTCATGGTAATATTTTCAGGACAAAATGCACGAAGTGCAATAGACGCCAGGAAAAGGATGATACAGAAAAAAAAGAACAGTATCATTGTCAGTCATGCGGGGGAGTGCTCAGGCCAGATATCGTTCTCTTTGGTGAAAATTTAGACGAGAACATTCTCCGGCAATCACAGGAGGCAGCTGCCGGTTGTGAGATCTTTTTTTCTATTGGAACTTCAAGCGTGGTTGAACCTGCCGCATCACTTCCATATTTAGCTAAAGCAAACGGTGCCTATATTGTGGAAATCAATTCTGAAGAAACACCTCTTTCTCAGCACGCTGATGAAAGTTTGCGCGGATCAGCAGGAAAACTTTTACCCGCATTGGTAATAATTATCGAAAGACTGCAATCATAATTCTGATTGATCATGATGAGAATGCGAAAAACAATTTATTTATTTTTAATGCCTTTGGTGATGATCGTTGGATGTGCCTACTATAATACGCTTTTCAATGCCCAGGAAAAGTATGAGGAAGGTGTTAAAAAAATAAAAAGTAGTCGGGATGGCGAAATCACATCGGATATACGCAACGATTTTTACAAAACCATTGATAAATGCTGGAAGCTGATAAATATCTACAGTGATAGTAGTAGCTATGCGGATGAAGCGTTGCTCCTGATTGGAAAGAGCTATTATCAGGTTAAAGAGTACCCGAAAGCAGAAAGATATTTATTACAGTTTAATGCAAAATATAAAAATAGTGAGTGGATCACTGAAGCTTACTTATTGTTAGCGATGGCATTGATAGAAATGGATCGGGATGATGAAGCGCTGGAATACCTGAACAGAGTGATTTCTTCTGATGATGATGATGATTTGACTGCTGAGGCCTATCATAATTTGGGACGAATATATTATAAAAATGAAGACTACAAAAATGCACGTGTTCAATTTGATAAGATCATTGAGAATTCCAGTAATGAGGAATTGGAAGCCAAAGCACAATTCCTTATTGCAGAAACCTATTATAATGAACAGAATTATTCGGAGGCTCTGACCAGATATGATGGTGTCAATGAATTTGATACATCGGTTGAAATACTTTATGACGCGAACATGAGAAAGGTGGATTGCCTGATTGAACTGGATGAACAGGACCGGGCAATAACAATTCTCGAAGAAATTGCCCAAATAGGTAAATTTTTAGATAAAAAAGCCCTGATCAATGCACGGATTGGAGATATCTATGTCATCAAAGATCAGATTCCCGAGGCGACCGATGTTTATAATGAAGTAATGGAAACCTATCCCCGAACAGAAGGATCTGCTATTGCTGCTTACGGGATGGCAAAGTTAATGGAATTTTATTATGTGAATATTGATTCTGCAAAAAAATTATATCAAAAGGTCGGAAAGGAATACAGAGATACAGAATTCAAAGAAGAGGCGGATAAAAGAGCGGGCATTTTAGACAAGTATCGGAAGATCAGGACGAATATTGAACGTGATTTAGCCGATTTGGAAAAAATTAATACCGATAGTCTCGCTTTTGATTCATTGGGGCTGGAATACGCTGAAATTGATACAGCTGAACTTAATGCGGCTGAAATTAATGCAGCTGAAATTAATGCGGCTGAAATTAATGCAGCTGAACTTAATGCAGCTGAAATTAATGCGGCTGAAATTGATACAGCTGAAATTAATGCGGTTGAATTTGATAGATCTGAATTTGAGAAAGCTGTAAATGAAACAAAAATAAAAGGAAAAGAAACAGCAAAGCCGGCTAAAAAGCCGGTGATTAGATTTGCCGCTGATATAGAAAAATCTCTTAAGAAAAACATGTTTTCCATGGCTGAATTCTTCCTGCTCACTCTTGTTAATTACGACAGTGCAGCAGTAGCATATCAGAAATTCATCAAATCATCTAACGACTCGATTCTGGTGCCCAAGGCGTATTATTCTCTCTATTATACTTATAATTACGGTCTGCAATTATTTGACAAAGCTGATTCGATCAAACAAATTATTCTCTTGGATTATCCGGAATCGCCATATGCCGCTTATTTAGTTGGACCAAAAGAGGATACAACCGAAGACGAGGATGAAATATTAACGTACAAAAATCTTTTTTTGCAAGGCGAAAAATTGATTTCGGAGGAGAAATATCTTGGAGCGATTGATATTTTCAGACAGATAGCTAATGAGGATTCCGGCAGTATGCTCGCACAGAAGTCCAGATATGTTATTGCCTGGATATATGAAACGAAAATTCAGGATATTCAGGGTGCTGTTGATGCTTATACCCTGGCAGCGAAAGAATATCCTAGTTCGGAAATTGGCAAGATTGCCAAGAACAAGATAAAGGAACCACCTGTCGAAGAAGATATACCACTACCAGCGGCCGCGGATTCTTTGTCTTCACCAAAACCGGCTGTAGACTCTCTATCTTCAACGTTACAAAAAGAAAATATAAATAAAGTTATAAAGCCGGAAAATGATAAAAGTATAAAATCTCCTGACGATAAAACAGAAAGCGAACAAAAGGATATAGACAATCGAAGGGAAAAATCTGATTTGGATAATAAAAAATAACAATTTTAGTATACTATTTATTTTACATTTAGCTTGTTGCATCGCAATAAAAATCAACGCAGGGCGCTTCCATTGACCGCTATTTTTTTTATTAAAACTTCCATATTATTATATATTGTACTAGCCGTTCTGAATTGTGCGCCAAGTGCGAGATTCTCCTCCAATAGTATTAAAAACCAGAATTTAAACCGGGATAAATATCATGCGGGAAGTATCATCTATGGAAGTGCATCCTATTATGCCGAAGAATTTCATGGTCGAAAAACAGCGAATGGAGAAGTATTTGACATGTATAAGAAATCTGCTGCCCATAAATCTTTACCCTTTAACACAATATTGAAAGTGACCAATCTGAAAAATAACAAAATTGTGATCGTTCGTATAAATGACCGGGGACCGTTTGTGAAGGGTAGAGAGATTGATTTATCCTTCCGTGCGGCGCAAGATCTGGGTATGATACCGGAAGGTGTTGCCCGGGTAAAAATAAAAATACTTGAAATAGGGAAGTAGGGAAAATTCTCTTATACCATATTGAAAAATTAAACGTCAAATTTGTAGATTTTAAAAATGCTGGGTATATTTCTGACCTGTTTTTTAATATTAATACGATGGATGATTATAAAAAGTTAGTAAATAATAAAACTATTAGTTAGTCTAAATAAATCATGAATTTTAAATATAGCATATGGCGACCATTAAGTCTCCCCTTAAAATCAGACCTTGTTTGTTAATATGCGTAACGAACTTTCATTCCCGTCCCGCTCATGGAGCGGGAGGAATCCATAAAAAACAGACACTTAGGTGGTTTGTTAACATGGATCACTGCTGGAGTTTATCCCTTCTGGATTGCTGCCTTCGCAGGAATGACAGGAAGGGACAGGCATGACAGTTTTGGTCTTTTTCGCTAGTTTTACAACAGCCCCAGAAAAGGGGGTTAGAGGATTGTAAATAAATAACATAGAAGAGTAAAAATACATTACAATAGATGATGGAGGATGCAATGGGAAAATATTTTGAGGTCACCGACGCGACATTTGAAGAAGAGGTTCTAAAATCAGAATTACCGGTTTTGGTAGATTTCTGGGCCGTATGGTGTGCACCATGCCGAATGATTGCTCCAATGGTTGAGGAGCTGGCAACTGAGAGAGAAGGTAGTCTTAAAGTAGTAAAAATGGATGTCGACAATAATCCGGATACCGCCATGAAATTTGGTATACGTTCTATTCCGACATTATTGATCTTCAAGAATGGACAGATTGTTGATCAGGTCGTTGGTGCCGTTCCAAAATCGATGCTGGAATCAAAGATTGAAAAACATATTTAATCCTGATTCGGCTTTTCATGAACATTCATAACGTTCAATTCCTGAAAAGTGCCGTTCATTTGGATCAGAGACCTCTCCCTAAAATGGCTGAAGTGGCTGTTGTCGGTCGCTCAAATGTTGGAAAGTCGTCATTGATCAATGCATTGTTCAATCGTAGAAATCTTGCCAAAATAAGTTCGACTCCTGGAAAAACACGTTTGATTAATTATTTTTCAGTGGATGACCAGCTATATTTTGTTGATCTACCCGGCTATGGTTTTGCTAGATTATCCGCAGAAGATAAGAATAAATGGCAGAAAAATATAGAGTCCTATCTTAAAAATAATAATTTTCTTAAACTAGTTTTCCTGCTTATTGATCCACGTCATGATCTTATGAAAAATGACCGGATAATGATCGACTGGTTAAATTTCTATCAAATACCTTTTATATTTGTCCTGACAAAAAGTGATAAGATATCAAATAATCTATTCAGCATTTTTAATTCAAAAATTCGCGCTGAATTTCCGGATAAGAAATTTATACGTTTTTCTGCCCGTAAAAAAACCGGTCGTGCTGAAATAATAGAAATACTGGAAGATATTGTTAGCTCAAATTAGATTCAAAAAAATATAAAAAGGATAATAAAAAAACAACCACAGAGGCCCTAGGCTTGCCCTTCGGGTGAGCGACGGCCTATGGCCGATCAAAATAGAACATATAAAAATCTTTCACCACAGAGCAAACGAAGTTCACGAAGATCTTTTATTGATAATTCTTTAATCTAAAGCGGGGTTAGCACAAAAATTATGATAATATTTAAAAACTTCGTGTCCTTCGTGCACTCTGCCTGCCCGCCTATTGGCGTGGTGGTTATTTTTTACAATACAGGAAGGGACAGGAATGACATTTCAGGATAATATCACTTCTATGCAATATCCTCCCGTAGCGGATTGTATTAGGGAAATCATATGATAGAAAAAGATCTCCTGATTATTGGTAGCGGACCGGCCGGATTAAGAACCGCTGAAGAAGCAAAAAAAGCCGGTCTGGATTATTTGATACTTGAAAAAGGAAACGTCGCCCAATCCTGGAGAGATATTAGACAGGATATGATCATGCTTTCACCATGTTTGCCCCAAAGAGACTGGACGAGTATTTCTGATTCCTTCCCTATCTGGAAAATGGATGTTACCAGGCCATTCTGCTATGCTAACGAATTCGTTAAATACCTCAGCCTTTTCAGAGAACATTTCGATCTAAATGTTGAAACAAATTGTACGGTTATTTCTGTACAAAAAAAACAAAAATTTTTCGAAGTAACAACAGAGCGAGAAAATTACTATGCGAAATTTATAGTGGTCGCCACCGGATTTTTTGGAAATCCGTTTTTTCCTGATATTCCGGGATTACGGAATAACCCGATTGTGACACATTCGCATCAGTTTAAATCGATCAATTCATTCCGTAATAAACGTGTTATCATTATTGGGAGTGGTAATAGCGCGGCGGAGACAGCGATAAAACTTGCCGGGTATGCACAGGTGTACCTTTTAACACGGCACCCAATGGAATTCTTCAGTAAAACAAAAAATTTATGTGATATCCGGGGGATATCGGAGAGTTATCTGCTGGAACTGATCGCGATGGAGATTATTCGGCACATTCCCCTTGCACTGATTCGCAGTATTGAAGGAGATATTCTTTATTTAGAAGATAAAACGTTAAAAACGCAGGCGATTATTTGTGCTACCGGATATCATGCGGATCTGCGGGCATTGGGCAGCATGAAAATCCCTACGGATCAACAGACCAGTTTCCCTAAAATAAAAATACATGGGGAATCTTCCACAGTTTCCGATCTTTTTTTTACCGGTCCTCTTGCTTATTCCCGCGTAACCAGCCTGTTAATTCATGGTTTTATAAAAGTGATACCACAGACCATTCAGGAAATAGTTAAACGTTTGGAAAAGATTTCAATTTAATTAGTCTTATCACTTCCTAATTGCTTAAAAAAAAGGGAATGAATGGCCCTCACTCCCTTTTTTGATAATTTATTCCCTGGATTTGTTGAGTGGTATCTTGATTAGTAGATAGAATAGAGCTATAAATGCCAGAATACCCAGATAAGCGGTGGGTGAAAATAAGGCGTAATCAGTTAACTTAAAGGTGCCTTCACTCAAACTAACACCGGCAACAACAAAGGCCAGGATAACTGCCGTCAATGATTCACCGGCAATCAGACCGGAAGAGAGTAAAACACCGGTGTTTTCTGCTTTTGTTTTCTGTGCATCCGAAGCATTTTCTTTCTTCAATATTGTTTCCAGCATCCATTTAATAATACCGCCGACAAATATTGCGGCGGTGGAGTGAAACGGTAAATACATTCCCACTGCTACAAGCATCGGTGAAGGTGCTTTAACCAGAATAAGGCCAAAAGCGAGGAACATGCCAGCGATAACCAGCGGCCAGGCCATTTCACCACCGACAATCCCTTTCGCCATAAGCGCCATTAATCCCGCCTGAGGGGCCGGTAGATTCTCGCTACCAATATGATAGACCTGATCCAGTACGATCATAGCCCAAATGAGTACGAGAGCGGCAGCAACCACACCGATAATTTCACCAACCTGCATACGCCAGGGCGTGCCGCCTAAAATATGTCCAACTTTTAAATCCTGCATCATATCACCGGCGATACCAGCAGCGCAGCAAACGACGCCGGCGACTCCAAGAACAGCCATAATGCCCTGATTCCCGGTAACACCGATACCGACCATCAGCAGAGCGGCAATCAGTAGTGATGACAGGGTCAAACCGCTGATTGGATTATTTGAACTTCCAACCAATCCCACAAGATAGCCGGCAACTGCAGCGAATAAAAATCCTATGACTATCATCACGATGGTCAAAATCAAAGATCCGCCGATAGAATCACTAAAATAATGATAGAGAATAAATAGTGGTATAGCGGTAATCCCAATGGCAAGCAATACTTTCTTAAAATCAATATCCAGCTCCAGACGGGATACCGTTCCGCTGGATTCCGATTTTGACGCGGCAATATCACCGATAGCTTTTTTTATCCCGGTTATCAGCGATGTGCGAAGATTATAAAGGGTATAGAAAGCGGCAACGATCATTGTTCCGACAGCTAATGGCCGGACCTGGCGCATCCAGACTTCTAAACTGATGTCCACCCAACTGTTTCCTGCGGCCAGCAAACTGCCCAGATCCGGATTTAAAAAAAGAAAAGCCGGGACCAGGAACAACCAACCGGAAACTGCGCCGGCAAACAGTACTGCAGAAACGCGCATTCCGACAATAAACCCAACTCCCACCAGTGCGGGAGAAGCGGCCGGCGTTTCAAAGATAAAGCCACCCGTGTAGTTTATTTCTTTACCTAACATATTTATTTTCGATGATGCCATAGGAAAAAAATCGCGTGCATAATCCATTACCATATGTACGCCATTTGAATTTTTAAATAATTCCCAAACGGCGGCCAGACCCATGGCTGAGAAAACGTATACCGCACCTGTTTGCCCTCCCTGACCGGCTTTTACGATTTCTGCCGCGGCAACACTTTCAGGGAAAGGAAGATCAGCCTCCTCCACCAAAGATCGTCGCAGAATAATAACAAAGAGCACGCCCAGAACACCACCAATGAGCATGATGGCTGTGCTTTCCCAGTAATGCAATTCACTCCAAACGCCACTGATAACAAAGGCGGGAATTGTAAAGATAGCACCGGCGATCAATGCCTCGCCAACTGACGCGGTGGTTCTTGCCAAATTTTCTTCCAGTACGGTACCCTTCAGAATTCTTAATGCAGCCATGGCGACAACGGCTGCCGGAAAAGTGGCCGCAACCGTTAAACCAGCTTTCATCCCCAGGTAAGCATTCGCGGCACCAAGGACAATAGCCATAATGATTCCCAGTATAATCGCTTTTAATGAGAATTCTTTCATGTCTGAATCTGCAGGTACAAATGGTTTGAACGCCTTTTTTTCCATAAGCGCTCCTTATGTTAAATTGAAGGAAAGGATTGGGATGTATGAACAGTAAAAGGTGTTTAGAAACTACTTTTTAACCCTAAAAAAGTCAAGTTTTATTTATCCCTTACGATGAAAAATCTCAATTAATCACCCGGGTCAGCCCATTATCCAACCGTTTGATAAAATAACCTAAGCAACGAATATTTAGGTACTTATGGCAGTTAATATCCTCCCAAATCGATTTGCAATAAGTACAAAGAATGATTAAGTTTAGCTTGGTTTTTTAAGAATATCAAACAAAGAATATGAGGTTTCGCCTCTTAACCGAATATGATGGTACTGTCTATTCCGGTTGGCAAATTCAGAATGGCCAGATAACTATACAGGGTGAGATTGAGAAAGCGCTGGCCCGGGTATTTGGTACACCTGTAAGAATCATCGGTGCCGGAAGAACAGATGCGGGTGTGCATGCCAGAGAACAAGTCGCCCATTTTGATTATGCATCCCCTATAGATGTATATAAATTAAAGTTCGCCTTGAATGGTATACTGAGCAGAGATATCCGGGTATCCGCTATCGAGAGTGTATCGGCTGATTTTCATGCCCGCTATAGTGCAAAATTACGGGAATATTGCTATTACATATCCAAAGTACAAACAGTGTTTTTACGGGAATACACCTGGTATTTATCTTATCCTCTGGATTTGAAGCGCATGAATAAAGCAGCTCATAAAATCATCGGGCATCATGACTTTACAGGATTTTGCCGGTCTCAATCAGAAGTAATAAACCACTGTTGTACTATTAAAAAAGCGCGATGGCATATCGATGAGAATCTTATCATATTTATCATTCAGGCCGATCGTTTTCTACATGGTATGGTACGGACGCTCGTGGGTACATTCGTTGATATTGGAAGATCAAAATGTGAAATTGATAAAATAAATGAAATTTTGATATCACGGGACCGTTCTTTTGCCGGTCAGTCTGCCCCTGCAAAAGGGCTCATTTTGGAAAAAGTCTATTACTGATAAGAACAATAATCATAAGGAGTATGTACAATGAAGTTTTTCATCGATACGGCTAACATAGATGAAATTAAGGAAGCGGCAAGTATAGGAATTCTTGACGGTGTGACCACAAATCCTACCCTTATCTCCAGGGAGGAAGGACATCCGACGGAAATTCTCAAGCAAATCTGTCAGATTGTTGATGGACCCATCAGTGCTGAAGTTGTTGCTCTGGATTGGAAAGGCATGGTGAGTGAGGGGACTGAACTGGCCAAGATACATGATAACATCGTGATAAAAATTCCGATTACAAAAGAAGGTCTGAAGGCAATTAAGGCATTGACCTCTAATGGTATTCGAACCAATGTTACATTGGTTTTTACCGCGTTGCAAGCATTATTAGCCGCCCGCGCCGGGGCAAGTTTTGTCAGCCCATTCGTAGGGCGCCTCGATGATATTTCCACCGCCGGTATGGAGGCGGTCTCACAGATTGTTCAGGTATTTCGCAACTATAGCATTCAGACAGAAGTTATCGTTGCCAGCATACGCAATCCCTTACACGTGCTGGATGCCGCTCTGATGGGCGCAGATATTTCTACCATTCCTTTTAAAGTCATCGAACAATTGACAAAACATCCGTTAACGGACCGTGGAATTGAAAATTTCCTGAAAGATTGGGAAAAAGTAAAAAAAAGGATGTAATTAATATTATATGACAAGAAAATCAATCAGAACGGTAATCGTATTTGGCTTTGGCATTATTGCCGGGGTATTATTATATCTCAATTTTGGTTTGCTTTCCGGTGAATCAGCATCGACAACGGATTCACTGAACGTGGGTAATCTTTACGCTTCGCCATCAAATGAAGATGTAAATGCCGAAATTTCTCAATCCAGGCAGAACAGCATCACACGGGCAGTAAAAGAATTAAGCCCTGCCGTTGTTGGTATCAGTGTGACACAGGTTCAGGAATATATTCGACGGAGTCCTTTTTCATACCATGACTCGCCTCTGGCTCCTATGTTAAGGGAATACTACCCGGAACTATTTAAAGATCACCGTTTTACACAAGAATTGCACGCCTTAGGCTCGGGATTTATCATTTCTGAGGATGGATATATCCTTACGAACGAACATGTCGTGGAAAATGCAACAGAAATTGTGATTACGATGACCAGTGGCAAGAAGAGTCCCGCAAGTATTGTTGGCACTGATCCAATGTCAGATGTTGCTTTGCTCAAAATAGAAATAGAAAACCTGCCCAAAGTGACGTTTGGTAATTCGGATGAAATAATCCTTGGTGAATGGGCAATTGCTGTTGGAAATCCGTTTGGACTCTTTGAGATAAACAACCGTGCCACGGTTACTGTCGGCGTTATTAGCGCACTAAACCGGGATTTTGGGGAAATAGAAGGTCGGGTATATCAGGATATGATTCAGACAGATGCATCGATCAATCATGGTAATAGTGGAGGACCACTGACAAATGCTATGGGAGAGGTTATTGGGATGAATGCCTTTATATTTACAGGATCCAGCAAAAGTGGAGAAGGTTCGGTTGGGATAGGATTTGCAATACCGATCAATCGTATTACCAATCTGATTGATGATTTAAAAAAATACCATAAAATAGATAGAGATTTCTGGATTGGGATCCGTGTAAAAAACATGGATCCTATGTTTGCTAAAAAAATGGGATATCAGCAAACCAATGGTGTAATAATTAGTTCCATTGACCGGAAAAGCCCTGCAGAAAAGGCCGGTCTGAAATTAGGTGATATCATCATACAGATCGGAAATACCAAAATAGTCAGTGATGAAAATGTAATGGAAGCGATCTTTGAAGAAGACCTGCGGGTTGGGGATAAGATGGCCGTTAAAATCTGGCGGGATGGTAAAATACTGGATAAACAACTCTTATTAGAGAGTTTCAGGAACGATTGAAATGATTGAAAGGTATACTCTCCCGGAAATTGGGAATATCTGGAGTGATAAAAATAGATTTTCTATCTGGTTAAAAATTGAAGTCCTGGCCGTCGAGGCATTGTCAGCTTTGGGTATTGTTCCCTCGTCATCATTGGACACGATCCAAAAAAAGGCTAATTTCGAGGTCAGTCGCATTCTTGAAATCGAGGAAGAAGTAAAACATGATGTCATTGCATTTTTGACCAATGTGGCTGAATATGTGGGCGAAGATGCCAGATATATGCATTACGGGATGACCTCTTCTGATGTTCTTGATACGGCATTGGCTGTCCAAATGGTGCAGGCCGGAGAAAAGATCCGGGAACAACTTGAAGAATTGATTTTAGTGCTGAAAAAACGGGCAATAGAGACAAAAAATATGGTGATGGTTGGACGCTCGCATGGGGTTCACGCAGAACCGATAACTTTTGGCCTGAAATTCGCCCTGTGGTATGATGAACTACAACGTCAACTCGAGCGCCTGGTGCAGGCGATCGAAAACATAAGAGTAGGTCAAATTTCAGGAGCTGTGGGAACCTATGATCATCTTGATCCCTATATACAGGATTATGTATGTGATAAGCTGGGCCTCCGGTCCGCTAACATTTCTTCTCAAATACTTCAACGTGATCGGCATGCACACTATGTCAGCACACTTGCACTTATAGGCGGAAGTCTGGAAAAAATAAGCGTAGAAATCAGACATTTACAGAGAACCGAGGTTCTGGAAGCCAGTGAATTCTTTTCGAAAGGGCAGAAGGGTTCTTCTGCTATGCCACATAAGAAAAATCCGATTATCAGTGAACGTATTAGCGGAATGTCACGTCTGCTGCGCGGAAATGCTTTAGCGGCGATGGAAAATATGGCCCTCTGGCATGAAAGAGATATTTCACATTCTTCCGTTGAGAGAGTCATTCTGCCGGATTCGACCATTACTCTATTTTATATGTTGAAAAAGACCATTGGGCTAATAAAAAATCTTAAATTATATCCGGAAAATATGATCAAAAATATGGATTTAACCCATGGTCTGCTATTCTCGCAGGCAGTATTGCTTGCTTTAACCCGTAAGGGAATGAGTCGTGAAGATGCCTATCGCATTGTCCAGCGTAATGCGATGAAGGTATGGGATGAACAACTCTCATTTAAGCAAGCGTTGTTTAATGATAAAGAACTTGGCCATACATTATCAAAAAATGAGATCAACGAATTGTTTAAATTGGAAAATCGACTAAAAAATCTTGACCATATATTCAAAAAAGTTGGATTGATTTAGTAATAACGGGAGGTATCATTGGCAAGTAGAAAACTTCTTTATGAAGCAGGAGCAAAAAAAGTATTCGAGAGTGATTCTGAAGATCACCTGATTTTCGCATTTACTGACAATTTCATGGCCACCGATGGAGTACAACAAGGAAAAATCAAAGGAAAATCGGCGATGAACAATGCGATTGCTGGTCAGATTTTTGAATATCTCGAGAGCTATAATGTACCGACACATTTTATCTCGAATTTGAATGAGAAGGAAATGCAGGTAAAAAATCTAAATCTTCTGCCCGTGGATGTGGTTATTTCTAATTCACCTGATAAAAGTCTCTGCAAACGATATGGTTTTGAAGAAGGCAAACTACTTCATTCGCCGGTGATTGAGTACTATTATAAGAATGATAAATTTAAAAATCCATTGGTCAATGAGTCACACCTCAGCGCACTGAAAATTATCTCACAGGAAGAAGTATTCCATCTTGGCAGGAGTGTCTCGAAAGTAAATGCTGTACTCAAACCATTCTTTGAACGAAGAAATCTGATTCTAACTGAATTGCATTTACAACTGGGCAGATATAAGGGATATCTACTAATCGGGGATGAGATCACCCCGGATACCTGTCAATTCTGGGGCACAGACAATAAAAATACCATTGATAAAGACGTCTATCGCTTTGATAAAGGTAATTTGGACGAGACTTATAATAAATTAGTGACTAATATTATGGGAGGAGCATAAGATATTGATTGCTACAGATGGTGTTCGAGTAATTGTTATAACCGCTCTTATTTTCGGAATATTCATCATAATTTCTTGTCTCTTTCCTCTGAGTGTTTTAAAGGTTGTAACAGTAATTATTGGCTTTATTTTCTTGTTCAATTTATATTTTCTCCGTGATCCGGAACGATCAATTCCTGCAGGTGAGAATTTAATCCTTTCTCCTGCTGATGGAACAGTGGTGGACATCAGTGAGGTCGAGGAACCCTATTATTTTAATGCCAGAGTAAAAAAGGTCAGTATTTTTCTTTCAATACTTGATGTACATGTCAATCGTATTCCCGTGACCGGCAAAATAGAATTAGTACGGTATATCAAAGGTAAATTCAGGCTGGCCTTTGTGGATAAAGCATCCGAAGAGAATGAACAATCGATCATCGGAATCCGGCACCGCAAGGGGAAAATTTTATTTAAACAAATTGCTGGTATTATTGCCCGCAGAATCATTTATCATATTGAAGAAGAAGATTCGGTTACAGCCGGAGACCGCTTCGGACTGATAAGATATGGTTCCAGGGTAGATATATTCTTTCCTGATAATGTAGACCTGAAGATAAATTTGAAAGATAAAGTATTCGGTGGTGAAACGGTGATTGGGAAGTTTAAATAGAATGGTTAAAGTATCCCGCTCCATTGTGCCCAGTTTTTTTACAGTGGGTAATATGTTTTGTGGCTTTTATTCGATCATTTCGGCGTTTAACGGGAAAATAGCATTGGCCGCATGGATGATTTTTGCCGGTGCGTTCTTGGACGCTATGGATGGTAAGGTCGCTCGTTTTACAAAATCTTCAAGCAAATTCGGTGTAGAGTATGATTCTTTTGCCGATATCATCACATTCGGCTTAGCTCCCTCTATCCTGGTCTATATGGTATTTATGAGAGATATGAAATTTGTCGGCATTTTATTAAGTTTTCTACCTCTTTTATTTGGCAGTATTCGGTTAGCACGCTTTAATATTCAGCTCAAAGGATTTGATAAAGATTATTTTTTAGGATTACCCATTCCAATCGCCGCACTTCTTTTAACCAGTTTTGTCATTTTTTCAGATTATATCTTTGGAGATGTTTCTAAATTCCCCAAAATTATGATAATTCTGATATTTGTGGTCTCCATCCTGATGGTTAGTACCATACGTTATGAAACGATGCCCACATTGAATTTCAAAGGATCATCTAAAGAAAAAATCAAAGTGGTTGTGGTAATTTTTGTTGCTATACTTTTAATTTTAATTCCACAAATTGTGTTGTTTCCGTTAATAGTTTTATATATCTTATCTGGATTGATTGTCTGGGTTTTGCGTTTAAATACTGATGATATTATTGAAAAGGACGTTTAATTTGAAGGTAAAAGTTACGGTCGTGCTAAAAGAAGGAATCCTTGATCCGCAGGGAAAAGCTGTTCTACATGCAATCAATGATCTGAAATTTGATAATGTCCAGGACGTTCGAATTGGTAAGCATATTGAGCTTACTTTTAAAGATCAGGATAAAATTGTGGTTGAAAAGGAAGCGAAGGAAATTTGTCAAAAAATTCTATCCAATCCGGTAATGGAGAATTTTGAATATCAAATCGAGGAAAAGCCGTGAAAGTCGCAGTGATTATCTTTCCAGGTTCAAATTGCGATCATGATGCTTATATTGCCTACAAGAAAATTTTGAATCAACCGACTGATTTTGTTTGGCATAAAGAAACAGATCTTTCAGCTTACCAAATTATTGTATTGCCGGGTGGATTTTCTTATGGGGATTATTTACGCTGTGGCGCTATCGCCAGATTTTCGCCGGTAATGAAAGAAATCGTTAAAAAATCAAAAAACGGTACTAAGATAATCGGTATATGCAATGGTTTTCAGATTTTAACAGAGTCCGGTCTCTTATCCGGTGCACTGATAATGAATACCAATCGAAAATTTATCTGTAAAGATGTATATCTTCGTGTTGAAAATAATAAAACGGGATTCACACATCTGTGTAAAGATGAAGAGATCCTGACGATACCTATCGCTCATAGTGAGGGTAATTACTACTGTAGCATCGAAGAATTAAATATTTTGAAAGATAATAATCAGATTGTATTTCGATACTGTTCTTCTGATGGAGATATTATACCAAAAGCTAATCCAAATGGATCTATTGATAATATTGCAGGTATAATTAATCAATCGGGTAACGTTTTGGGTATGATGCCACATCCAGAACGCAATGCGGAAAAATTAATGGGAAATTCAGACGGTAAAAAAATACTGGCCTCTCTCCTCCAGGATTTTATAAGGGATTAAAGTATGCGGAAAAAAAGTACGTCTTTTATTATATTTATCATCATTGTCGGGGCAATGATCGGAACTGCGTTGGGGGAAGTAATAGGTATTTTAGTTCCATCAGGAGTTGTCCAGGACTTTTTCCTGAAATCGATGTCTGCAAGTATTGGACCGGGAACTTTAGATATTGTATTACTAACACTTACATTTGGATTTTCATTTAAATTAAATATTACAGGCGTGATAGGGATACTTGTCGCTGCCTATGCGTTGCGTTGGATAGATTAAAAGAAAGGAAGACATAAAATGTTTGGAATAGGAACCACTGAACTCATTATTATCATGTTTATCATCTTATTAATTTTCGGTGCAAAAAAGTTACCGGAATTAGCACAAGGACTGGGGAAGGGTATCCGGGAATTTAAAAAAGCAAGTACTGAAATTCAGGAAGAATTAAAAATAGATGATACGGATCACCTGAAAACCAGTGAAGCACCAAAATCAGAAGAGGAAAAATAATTTCCAAGTTTTCAATTATTCTTTAATATTCATTTTTGTGAGTCGAATATCTGCCAGGTGTTCAAGTCGTGCAAAGAAAAAAACACCCTATCATATATTACCTGTGTGGTGCGATTATAATTTTTATTAATTTTTCAATAGCATTTGCACAGATTGGTCTAAAAATTCCTCACTACCGAATTGAAAAAGAGGGTACGGAATCAACCGGCCTGCAATTTTCAAAGCCAATCTTACCTCTCCGGAACTGGGAAGATTTATCTGATACATATATTGATTTGAATAATGACGCAAAGATTCTAGATATTTATAATTTTATTTCTCCGAATTTCATGCCAAAAAATCCTTTTGAACTCGATTTTAGACAATCATCCAGTTATATACCCCGTCAGGTAAGAGATGAATTAAATTTAATCATGAACAGGCCACGGGACTCTGCTTTTCTTCCCATACTGCCGGTAGCTTTTATCGCCTTACAGTTAGCCGGTCAATATTTGTTAGTACAATTAAAGACAGAAATCAGTGCTATAGATATTAAAAAATCGAGGACGGCACTTCCGGTATTGAGAGAATTGTGGAGCAAAAGTCCACAGACTTTAACGGAATTATATGACGTGGTAAAAATCAGAGATAATTATACCATGCATGAGCTGGAAAAAATGGTGGAAATATTAGTCGATAATAAATTGGCTAAGAGAAGAGAGATAGAAAATGCATCGACGAAATATTTTGCAGCCATCGATGAAAAAAAGTATCAGGAAATTTTGAGAAGAGAAGAAGCAAAAAATTTAGAGCCGACTGGTATTAAAGCACCATTGATTGAGCTTAAATAAATGGTTGCTACAGAATAAAATGATAAACGGTAGGATCAAAATAATTTGATCCTACCGTTTCCAAAATTAATCGAATGATCTGCCAATTATTCCGTTGTTTCCTTAAAATTAAAAAAGGATGATTCTTCTGAAGACAATGGTAACAAGGATAGCATGACCCGTCCGGTTGTTGGTTAGATATCATAACTGGCTGGTGCATCTAATTTTTCAATCTTAATGGTTAATTCGCCGTCGGTTCGACTGCTAAAGACTGCGTCGGTTATTTTGAACTTGTAAAAATGTCCATCCATCGCCAGGATGACATAATACGTATCCAGTGGATTCACCGTGTGTGTAGTAATATCATAAAAATACCAGTTATCGCCAATATACGGCCCGTTTTGATCATCGGTCAGATACGTGGTTTCTGGGGCACTGTTTAGATCCTCAAAGGCAATTCCATCCACGACAAAAGCATAAACAGAACCAGGTGCGGTGGAACCGCCATTGAGCTTAATTGTGGTTAAATTCTCGATAGACAGATCCCATTCAGAATTTGTCAATGGATCAACAACTTCTATAGTAGACTGCTTTGAAAGGCTGATATAATATTTTTCTGCTGCTGTTACCGTTAATTTTAAGGTGCTGCCCTCATCCTCGGGACCCATCGGATCATTTTCGTTCGTACTGCAACCGAATAGAATCAATAATGGCACAATTAAAAATAATAATGATAAAATCCTCATAACTGACTCCCTTATGTTGTTATTAGTTTAGTTCAATTCCTACAAAAATTAAACGCCCGGGTAAGGCGACAAAATTACGATTTTGATAATCAAATATATTGGTGACTTCAAAATAGACTGAAAACGGATGGTATATCATCTGACGCAGACGCGTATTCCATGTGGCATACCAGGGGGCTGTCGTTTGTTCACCCTGAAAATTTACAAACAAGCGTTTACCGATATATCGCCAGCGTAGATTGCCGGAAAATCCAAGTTTGGAATATCTCCAGTCAAATTTCACACGTGCGGAATGCTTTGGACGATTAAAAAAGGGTTCATCCCTGGCTAAATCGAATGTTTCTGTGTAGGTATAGCCGCTGGTCAGACGATAATTATTCCAGAACTTGATAATTCCGTCAAATTCAAACCCCTGTGTTTCAGCTTCAGCCAGATTTTCATAGGTGTAATATTGTATACCATCAGTATTTTGATACAGAAATATACTGTTTATCATATTATCTAAATGATTATAGAATAAATTTACTTTAAGGATGGTCTGTGCTGAATAATGATACTCAAATCCCAGGTTTAAACTTCTGGAAGTTTCAGGCTGCAGACTAGAATTACCATAAGGTTGGGAAGTAAGGCCGGAATGATCCAGATCAAGATATAATTCAATAAAATCCGGTGCACGAAATCCGTAACTATAAGAACCACGGACTCGGAATGTATCATTTGGTTTTAACAAAAATCCAACTTTAGGTGCATAGTTCCAGTTAAATTCTGAATGAAAATCAGCACGAAATCCCACATTAAATTCGATCCATTGATAAAATATTTCATCCTGTAAATAAAATGAATAATTATTGACAGATTTTTCACCGCTTTCCAGGCGGTTTGATTGAAGCAAATTGTATGATCCCTCACCACCGACTGTGAGTATATGATTTAAAAGCACGCGATTATAAATAAATTCACCCCGGCTGAGCGATTCAATATTGTCAACATAAACATCGGCACGATCTATCTCTTTTGTATATGAGGTGTAATACAATCTGAATTTAAAAGAAGAATGGTTGTTCAAATCCCATTGATTGTTAACATTTAAATACCAGCTTCTCGTATCGGTTGTACGTTCTCCGCCATCAAAGCCGTGTTGACGCTGATTAAAGAACTGGCCGTTAGCCTGCAGAAAATAGGTTTCAGAAGATCGATATTTAATCTTAGAGAAAATCGAATAGTTATTATAGTCATCAGAGGTTGTATTTTCTGTGCTCGGATCTAAGTCATACCCATCGGCACGATGTGTCTCGGCAGAGAACAGCAGACTTGTTTTATTGCTGGCAACAGAAAAATCTGTTTTTGCATTCCGGGCCTCAAAACTTCCAAAATTTAAATTACCAGAATAATTAAGAGTTTCTTCTGGATCTTTTGTGATGATATTGATAACACCACCTACTGCTTCACTGCCATATAGGGAGGATGCCGCTCCTTTTACAATTTCAATTCTATCGATATTTTGAACCGATATTCTTGATAGATCAAGTTTTCCGGCAATTCTACCAATGATCGGCGCTCCATCAACCAAAACCAGTGTATGGTTATCATTCAAACCCTGCAATTGAGCGCTCAACAACCCGCCGCGGGCTCCATCCTGTGTAATAATAATACCGGATCTTTCTTCCAATACTTCACCTACATTTTCTGCCCCAAGGTTTTCTATCTCATCGGCATGAATAACCTCAGTAGCCACAGGACTGTCCTTTATCAGCCGCCTGGTCCTTGTGCCGGTTACAACGATATCATTCAAATCGTAAATATCCTCGTCCATTTGCAGCGTACAATTTACTTTTTCACCGCTGTAAACGATTACCTCAACATTTTCCTTTAATTTATATCCAACATACGTTACATTTATTGTGTAAGAACCCGGAGGTACATCATTAATAACAAATATTCCCCTGTGATCAGTAGCTGCACCATAGTTCGTATCCCCTAAATATACATTCGCGCCAATTAAAGGAGCTCCATTCAGGGAAGAGATTACCCGCCCATTGATATCGGAAGAATAAACATTGTAAATATTTAGCATGAATAAAATTACAAAAAAGTAAAAACGCATAAATGCTCCTGAATATAAGGGATAAAACACTACAAAAATCATACCAAAATGAAAAAAACAAAAAAAATCTTTATAAACGACAATAATTCATTAAATTAGGCTTAATTTAGAAGCGTCAATTTAAAAATTATATCGTAAATAAATACCATAATGAAACATTTATGTCCATATTGAAACATAGGAAATGATATGTTTTTTATGCTTTTAAGGATTCTGTCGCCTTTGGTTTATTTGGTGAGTGCTGTTTATTTCTTTCTTTACTTTAATAAAGGGCATCAGGGCAACTTGAAAACGGCCAGAAAATTCAATATCCTCGCTATTTGTGTTCATCTGATGCTACTTATCATTCTGACTGTGAATACAGGTCACCTGCCTTTAACGGGTATTTTTAAAGCGCTGTCTACTTTTATTTTCTTTTTTGCGATACTAAATAAAATCTTTGTACGCGAAAGTGATGATTATTCCCTCGGCTTATTCTATGCAGTGATCTTATTTATATTCCAGAGTATATCGATGCTCTTTATTTCTACCAGCACAACATTACCCAGCGTTTTGAATAATCGACTATTTGAAATTCATGTGATTATCAATTTGATAGGCTATGCTGCATTCTCATCCGCCTTTCTGGTTGCATTCATGTATATTTTGTTATTTCATGAGATAAAGAGTAAAAAGTTAGGATATTTTTATGATCGATTACCCTCCCTGGTTTATTTGGAAAGAATCAATTACCAGGCGATTCTCGTGGGATTTATATTTATCACGGTCGGTATTATCTCCGGGTCATTTACAGGTATTTCTGCCTGGGGAAAATACTGGGACTGGGATCCCAAATTAATTTCCGTATTAATTACCTGGATTTTTTATGGTTTGGCTATTTTAGGAAAGAAAAATTATCGCTGGCATGGTAAAAGATTGTCCTATATCAGCCTGATCGGGTTCTTATGGATTATTTTTTCTATGTTGGTTATTACCCAGTATTTTTCAGGTATTCACTCATTTAATTGATATCATTATGCATATATATTCTTTTAATGTTTTTCCCATAAAATCTGAAACACTTCACAGCATCAAGTGGTTAAAAAACTGTTACCGCCACTTTAGAAATTCAGATATCGATGAAATACTGCTATTGAGGCAGAAAAACTCTATTGAAGTTTTTGTGGTTGGACAAAGATTGGATGCGATCACGGATGCGCTGAGAAATGGTCTGAGTGGGAATACCCCGGATCCGCTATTAAAAATAAAAAATTTGTACAAGGATCAGGAAGCACTTCGGCATTTTCTGGAAGACCTGATAAGTCTTAATGGTGAAATTCCGGCAGATCCTCTGATATTATCAGGTATTAAAGAAGAATTTAATATTGCACTCGATGAAGATTCGATCGGACCCATTCTCACTAAAATGTACCGGCAGGGTGAGGAATTTGGAAATCACCTTCAAAATGATCCTGTCATCGTTAAAAATTGTATCGTTTTTCCTGAGGTTTTACTTGATATCGCCAGAAAGATTTCCGGCAAACTTGATAGTTTCCCGTTTGTATTTATTGGTGACCGGGTTTCAGATCTGGAAGAGATTATACAATCTGTAAAGCAAAGGGAATTTAAAAAACTATACGTGTATCATAAAGATTTTAACAAAGCCTACCAGTTGGCTTTAAAACTGGGATGTATTCCGATTAATTTTAAACAATTTCAATACCATCTCGCGCAACATCTGATTGTTATTGACCTTCAAAATACAGAAAATAACTTACTCGATATCATCGGTCCCATGGCCAGGAAATATAGAGATGCCATATATATTTATTTTTGTATTACCAGAAGTCTATCAAAAATTAAGGAAACAAATACACCGAATTTGTTTATACAAAGCGGTATCCAGATAAAGTCATTGATCGAAACACATACAAAAAACAGGAAAGATTATCTGCAATCCATCGAAGATCTTCTTGAAAATGAAATAACCGCTTTTTATGACTGGTTTTATTCAGAGGACCGCTTTGTTTTTGATGGTATCGTATCAGCCAATAGGCGAATGCAAAAAGTTTTTGAATTAATGCGTCGGATCGCGCCTTCCGATATCAGCATTTTGATATCAGGAGAGACAGGAACAGGGAAAGAGCTGATTGCACGGGCGATTCATAAGAACAGTACCCGGATAAAAGGTAATTTTATCGCTGTTAATTGTAGCGCTATTCCTGATACTCTACTGGAAAGTGAATTGTTTGGTTATGAGAAAGGGGCTTTTACCGGTGCATTAACCAATAAAAAGGGCTTGATCGAGTTAGCATCAGGCGGAACGTTATTTCTAGATGAAATCGGTGAACTACCACCTAATATTCAGGTTAAACTATTGCGTGTACTTCAGGAACGTGAGATTCAACGGATAGGGAATACGGAACCATTGAAAGTAGATATTCGTCTTGTAACAGCCACCAACCACGATTTGGAGAATTTAATGTTACAGGGTAAATTCAGATCGGATCTTTATTACAGAGTGAATACGGTACAAATCCACCTGCCTTCCTTGCGGGAACGAAGTGAAGACATACCTATTTTAGTTAAATATTTTATCAGACGTCTGAGTCGTAATACCGAAAAAAACATCCGAAAAATATCTGAGGATGTACACGATCGGTTTATGGAATATGACTGGCCGGGAAATATCCGAGAACTTGAAAATATTATCGAACGTGCTTTTACTGTTTCCATAGGTAAAGAGATAACATTAACCGATCTCCCTACACGTTTACAGACTTTTTATTCCAAAAGCGTCGGTTCACCCATAATAACGGAGGGTTCTGGGGGATCATTGAAACAATTAGAAGCGGAACGTATTCGGTATCTTCTGGTTGAAAAAAAGGTTAACCTGGGAGATGCAGCCCGTATATTAGGTATCGGGAGAACAACCTTGTGGCGTAAAATGAAATCGCTTGGTATTTCAAAAGAATTAACAGGGAGAAGATTTGAAGCCTGAACATTCAAGCAGATTTGCCATTATTGTCCATGGTGGTGCCTGGGATATTCCATGCGCGGTTCATGATGATCATCTGGTTGGCGTTGAAAAAGCGGTAATGACCGGACATAATCTACTCAAGGATGGAATTAGCGCGCTGGAAGCAGTCATTGAAGCGGTAATCCAAATGGAAAATGATCCAACATTTGATGCCGGATACGGATCATTTCTAAATAAAAATGGCGATGTTGAAATGGATGCCATTGTAATGACCGGGTCTGATTTATCCATGGGTGCGGTAGCAGCAATCCAGAATGTCTCAAATCCGGTAATGGTGGCTGAATTAATTCGTCAAAGGACCGACCATAATTTGCTGGTGGGCGAGGGTGCCGTTCAATTTGCTTTAGATCAGGGAATTCAATACGTACCGACAGAACAATTACTGGTTGGCAGAGAGCTTGAAAGATACAGGAAACTAAAGAAGAAAAAAAAAATTAGAACCCGACACTTTTTTGAGTCAGGACACCAGGCAGATACTGTCGGTGCTGTTGCTATCGATAAAACGGGAAACATAGCCGTTGCGACTTCCACCGGAGGGACACCAAATAAATTGCCCGGACGGGTGGGCGATAGTCCGATTATTGGCAGTGGTGCTTACGCCGATAATCTATATGGTGGCGCTTCATCTTCCGGATGGGGGGAGTCGTTAATGAAGGTATTACTGGCAAAATCAACCGTTGATTTTATGAGAAATGAAAATGATGCAGCCAACGCAGCGATAGAAGCCATTCAACTACTATCTGACCGTGTCGATGGTAAGGGGGGTGTTATCTGCATTGATACGCGGGGTAATACGGGTTACCATTTCAATACACCCTTTATGGCCAGAGCAGTTGCTAATCAGGATGGAATTATCCATGTAGGGATTAGTCGGGAAGAGTAGAATCTGACAAGAGATATTTAAAATTTTTAAATGATAAAGAATAACTGGGAATTTGGAACTCGGAACTCAAATAATTCCCAGTTCCCAGTTCCGAATTAATAAATATAAGATAACATTCACTCCGCAATGAAAAATCTATTGGTGATGAGGACAAAATTGAACTTTCTATTATCTTTATTCACCCTGTCCAGACCCAGTAATGTATTGATTGCTTTTATTTCAATTTTTGTTGCTGCGGAACTGGCCGGGGGATTAAATCCTCTGGAAAATGTAATTCTTGCTGCCTTTTCCGCTTCTTTCATTACAATTGGTGCCAATGTAATAAATGATTATTATGATATCGCCATTGATCGAATAAACAAACCATTCCGACCACTTGCTGCCGGTAAAATATCAAATAAAAGTGCCATTCGATTCTTTTTCATATTGTATATCCTGGCCTGGAGTGTGGCCGGGATAATTAATATTCCAATGTTTTTTATTGCCTTTACCGTTGGCATATTACTCTTTTTCTATAGTTACAAATTAAAAAGAACCCTTTTATGGGGCAATTTAACCGTCAGCTTAGCGACAGCTATGGCATTTGTATATGGTGGTGGCGCAGTCAATCATTATAAAGAAACCCTGTTTCCGGCAATGTTCGCATTTTTTTTCCACTTCGGCAGAGAAATTCTTAAAGATATTCAGGATCTGGAAGGTGACTATCAGGCAGGAGCGATAACATTTCCAATAAAATTTGGAATTGATAAATCTTTGCAGCTTGTTTCCCTCGTTTTCATTCTTGTGGTAATTTTAACAGTAATTCCTTATATTTTCGGTATATATAGCATAAAATACTTCATAACTGTTTGTATTGGAATCTATCCTGTTCTGGCATTTGTATTATACAGATCATGGGAGAACAGAACACCTCACAATTTAGGACAGATGAGTAATATTTTAAAAGCAGATATGATCGTCGGTTTATTAGCTATTTATTTAAGATGAGATATGCTTTCCCTGTTAAAAAATATTGATCAATTTGATATTATCCTCGCCTCACAATCTCCACGTCGGTTCGAATTGCTTAAAATGATTGGGTTAGATTTTAAGGTTCGCCCCAGTCATGCGGAAGAGATTTACCAGGATCACTTATCACCGGTGGAATATGTTTTGGAGAACGCCCGCAATAAAGCCTTAATCGTTGCCAATAAATCACCGGAAAGTCTGGTTATTTCGGCCGATACCATTGTCGTTCTTAAAGGAGATATTCTTGAAAAACCAAGAGATGAATCACACGCTCGAGATATATTACACCGTCTGAGTGGAAACACACATGAAGTTATCACAGGCTTTGGCTTTGTCCTTCTGGATATGGGAAAATATGTATTTGACCATGAGATTACACGGGTGACTTTTCGTAATCTTCGGCAGAGTGAAATCAGTGCCTATGTTAATACCGGAGAATCTTTTGACAAAGCAGGCGGTTATGGCGCCCAAGGCATAGGATCGCTGCTTATCAAACAGGTAGAAGGATGTTTTTTTAATGTGATCGGATTGCCTTTGGCAAAGTTTTTTACTACCCTTGATAAATTTCTTTTACAATTAGAATGATTATCGCCATGAATGACATAAATAATATTAACCATCTGTTAATTGTCGATGATGATCCAAATATGATTAATTTGGCTAAATTCTATCTGCAGAACGAAAATTTCGAAATTATCTCCTGTTTCAATGGACAGGAAGCCTTAACTATTCTTGAGAAACAGTCTTTTGACCTGATACTCATTGATATCTTAATGCCAAAAATGGACGGTCAAACGCTTTTACGAAAAATGATTAAAGATTTAAAGATTGACTCACCAATTATTGTCGTTACTGCGCATGGTCCCACCGATAATCTTATGCATATGGTTGATGAGGGTGCCTATGATATCCTACAAAAACCATTTACATCCAATCGGCTAAAACTTACTTTAAAAAACGCTCTGAAATTTAAAGTTTTACTTGAAGAATATAAAAAGATTGCAGAGTCATTTAAGCAGGAATAAATCAACCGATGAATATAGAAACCGATTTTTTAGTGATCGGAAGCGGAATTGCTGGTTTAAGTTTTGCCTTAGATGCGGCGAATTTCGGCAGGGTCATTATCATTACAAAAAAAAACGACAGCGAATCAAATACAAACTATGCACAGGGTGGCATTGCAACCGTATTAGGCAAGAATGATTCATTTAAAGATCATATCAATGATACTTTGAAAGCCGGTGCCGGATTATGTCATGAAGAATCAGTCAGATTTATGATCCAACATGGACCGAAAGCAATTGAAAAATTAATCAAGTCGGGTGTTAATTTTTCGCAGGTATCTGAGAAGCGTTTGGATTTGGCACGCGAAGGCGGTCACTCTAAGAGCAGAATTGTTCATGCCCAGGATTTCACTGGTCGGGAAATAGAAAGGGCATTGCTTGATCAAACTAAAAATCATCAAAATATTGAAATTCTGGAAAACCATATCGCCATTGATCTGATTACCGAACATCAGACACCTGCAAAAGACTATAGCCGTGGAATTCATTGTTGGGGCGCCTACGTGCTTGATATTGATAATAATAATATCAAGATCATCCTCTCAGCGGCCACACTTCTCTCTACCGGGGGTTGTGGACAAGTGTACCTGCATACGACGAATCCCTCCATTGCAACCGGTGATGGTGTCGCAATGGCTTATCGGGCCGGGGCACAAATAGCGAATATGGAATTTATGCAGTTTCATCCTACCAGTTTATATCATATGGATTCAAATTCATTCTTAATTTCGGAAGCTGTGCGTGGTTATGGGGCAATTTTACGTGATAAAGATGGCCACGCATTTATGAAAAAATATCATAAAAGTGCTGAGTTGGCACCACGTGATATCGTTGCCAGGGCCATTGACAGGGAAATGAAAATCAGTGGGGAGCCCTGTGTTTATCTGGATTTAACACATAAAAATGCACAATCTGTTAGAAAACGTTTTCCTACTATTTATAAAAATTGTCTTGGATTTAAAATTGATATAACCAGGGAGTGGATTCCGGTCGTTCCAGCCGCTCATTATATGTGCGGAGGAATTGTTGTTGATATGCAGGGAAGTACAACAATAAGGAGACTATTTGCGTGTGGAGAAGTTTCATTTACCGGTGTTCATGGTGCCAATCGTCTGGCAAGTAATTCTCTTCTTGAGGCGGTTGTATTTGCCGAATCCGCAGTACGTGCAGCCTTAAAATACAAAAATGATCTCCGCTTTGGAATTCCGGACATCTTACCATGGAGTCAGGAGGGAACATTTAATCAGGACGAATGGGTTTATCTGGTTCATGATCGACACGTAATCCATGAAGTTATGTGGGATTATGTTGGCATTGTGCGTTCTGATTTTCGCCTGGCAAGGGCCTTGAGACGTCTTGATGTGATCGCTTCGGAGGTTGAAGATTTTTATAAAAAAACGGTTGTTACCAATGATTTGATCGAATTAAGAAATATTGCAACAGTTGCTCAATTGATTGTGCGTAGCGCTATTTTGCGCAAAGAAAGTCGTGGATTGCACTTTAACACCGATTACCCAGACCGTGATGACAAGGTTTGGAAACATGATACGACTTTATCACACGCGGTTTCATAATGGAATTATTATTCAGTATTATCGGCTTAATTTTATCATTTTTCTTCGCCGGTTCGGAAACTGCCTATATTAGTACAAACCGGTTTCGTGTTGAAATATGGTTAAGAAAAAATGTAAAATCTGCTGTTCTCGCCCATAAATACTTTCAAAAACCGGACATTTATCTTTCCACAACCCTGGTTGGTAATAATTTTGCGAATATTATTACCACCTCCTATGCCACGATCTATCTAATCAATTACTGGAGTGAAACGATAATCTTTTTATTCATAACATTTATCATTCTTTTGATTGGTGAAATTATTCCAAAAGTATTATTTCGTTCGTATGCCCACAATATGATATTAAAGATCATTTTTTTAATTCGTATCTTCCATTTTATACTTAATCCGCTGATTATTCTGGCCTCAAAGATAAGCAGCTTTGTGATCCGATTTTTGCAAATTTCAGACCAAAATGAGATTTCCATAATAAATAAAAAAGATATCATGGTAATGCTACACGAAGCGAGAATTTCCGGTGCGGTTGATGATGAAGAACAAAAAATAATATCACGCGTGTTAAATCTCCCGGATACTCTGGTACGCGAGGCTATGATCCCACGGACTTCTATCCATGCCGTTGATGAAACAGTAAGTTTAGAAGATATCAGACACTTAATGGCTGAGACGGGTAAATCAAAAATACCGGTCTATAAATCGAACATTGATAATATCATCGGTGTTGTGTTCATGTATGATCTTTTTTGGGAGATTAATGATCTTAAAGAAGTTATTAAGCCGGTCATGTATGTGCCTGAAAATAAAAAATGTAATGAACTGCTACGGGAGTTGAGGGAAGCGGCGTCTACTATTGCTGTAATTATTGACGAATACGGAGGAACAGCGGGCATTGTTACGATCGAGGATCTTGTTGAAGAGCTTTTTGGTGAGATTGTGGAATCCATCGATAAATCGGATAAACCGATTATCCGGATCAACCAAATTACCTGGAAAATCCGGGCTTCAGAATCCATCGAGATTGTCAATGATCAACTGGGTATTAAAATACCTTATGGAGAGTATGAAACCATCGGGGGCTTCATTTTATTTGCACTTGGCCGGATTCCTAAAGTTGGAGAAAAAATCTCTTTTAAAGATGGTATAATAACCGTCCGTCGCTCCACAAAGAACCGAATTGAAGAGGTTAGACTGGTAAAAAAAACCTGACAAAATATATTTTGTAAATATTTGATTATGATATAAATTTTAATAAATACGATTTTAGATATTTAATCGATGATTGGTTTTTTAGGTTTCAATCGTTTTTATGATCATAAGATTCAAAATTAGATGGAGATGAAATATGTATAAAGAATTGATTGCTTTGTTCAAAAAGGATTCTCTTTTGGATAAAGCCTACAGACAATCCTATGAAATGCTGGACCTTACGTTTAATATGTATAAAGAAATTCGAAGGTTGTTACGTGAAGAAGATAATTCTGATTTTAGTTTTGATATCCGTGATAAAGACATTGCTGTTAATAAGTACGAAAGGGAAGTCCGCCGCAATGTTTTTAATCATTTATCGGTGGCCGGTGTCGAGAAACTTAATTCCGGACTGGTCTTGATCAGCATCATAATTGATATTGAGAGAATTGGTGACTATACCAAGAATATGGTTGAACTGGCTGAATGGCATCAACAGCCGCTCAGAGGCGGTAAGTTCGAAAAGAATCTTAAAAAAATAGAATCTGCTGTTGAAGATGCATTTCTGCGAGTCCGGAACTGTTTTGAAAAGGGAGATAAAAAATTAGCCGAAGAAATTTTAACGGATTATCAATGGGTGAGTAAAATGTGTGATGAACATGTTGCCAGCTATCTGAATGAAAAAGATAAATCCATTTCCAGTGGAGATGCGGTTGCCCTGACACTCTATTTCAGATATTTAAAAAGAATTAATTCACATCTCAGAAATATTGCAACAAGTGTTGTAAATCCATTTTATAGGATTGGATTTAGACCTAAAAAGAAAAAATAATTATAAATTAAATAACTTTCTATTGTCTTCAATATCTGCATTCTCCTTCAGGTACTCGTACCAGCTATTGAATGCCTGATTTCTTTTAATACCAAATAATCGCTGCCTGATCATTTCCTTTTGATTATTGAACTGTGTGGAATCAAAGGTTGATTTGTATAATATTTTCTGCCAGTAAATTCCCCGGTTTGTCTCAATTTCATCCGAGATTTGGCCTTCCTGTAATGAAAAAGCTGTCGCATTGAAGATATTGTTCAATCCGATGCCGCGTGGGCTGGATTTAATGGTAAATTCATCGGTAGAATCATATTTGACAATCCCAGAGGGATCATTCTGTGCAATCTGACTAAAGGAAACATTTTGAATGATTTTGTCTTCCAAAGTTGCGGCAAAATTGCGAGCCTCTTCTTTGCGCATTTCAGTTTTCAGCCGGTTGAGGATGACATTCTTGACCTCCTCCATAGGTCTTGGGCCGGCTTCCTTAATTTCAGTTAAATGGAAGACAACCAATCCAGTCTCGGATTCTATGACATCGCTGACCGCTCCCAAATTATTGCGAAAGGCAAAATTATAAATCTGAAGATTCGCTCCGAATCCGGGTATAAACTGATTGCCTTCCGTAATATAATTGGTTTGTTTTATTTCATGATTTTCTTTCTCAGCTGTTTCTTTAAAGCCATCGAAACGCGCATCTTCGGCAAAGAATGCAGCCGCAGATTCCTGTTTTTCACGGGTACTTGGTCCGGCTGTAATTTTCAGCAAAATATGACTGACTTTTGCCTGTTCCTTACCCTCTTTCACACGTCTGTCTTCAATCTTTATCAAATGTAAGCCATATTGAGTCTTTACAGGACCAACCAGGTCGCCCACTTTTCCCTGAAGGAATGCTGCTGCTTCAAATTCTTTAACCATTGCGCCGCGTTCAAAGTAGTCATAACGACCTCGATTTGTTTTAACTGCCGGATCCTCACTATATTCCTCAGCAAGATCATTAAAATCCTCACCAGCAGAATATCTCTTTTTAATCTCTTCAAATTCCGTGTAAATACGCTGGGTGTCTTTTAGGGTTGGTGTAAGCGGGAATATAACATAAGATAAAAGACGGCTTTCTTTCTGCTGGAATTCATCCAGATTATGCTCATAATATTCAGCGACTTCACTATCTGTTATCTCACGATTCGGATCTGTGAATTTTGAAAAAGGGATTTCAAGATAGGCCACACGTGCCTTTAAACTGGTATTGCTAAATTCCTCAATAATTTCACTTTCACTGATTCTTATTGTGGAAGAGATGATATCCTGCAATTTTTGATAGGGAAGTACCTGCTGGCGATAGTAATCTTCTATCTGATACCAGGGAATTTCCGGATTGGTGAAAGATGCATAATATTTATTCCAGTCAAATTGCCCATTAGTCTGAAAGCCCGGATTTTTCTTTATTTCATCCAATGGATAATGCTTTATCTGATATACGATTTCAGAATCGCTGACCGTTATATTCAAACGTTGCATTTCCTCTTCTAACAAAACCTGTTGTACAAAACGGTCCCAGACCATGTTCCTCATATTAGATATCTGGCTTTCAGTTAAATCAGCATCCGATCTGGATTTTTCGGCCTGGTATAAATTCTGAAACATATTGGTAAACATCTCATAGGTTAGTTCTTTTCCGTTTACCACTCCGACAGCCGTTTGACGCCGACCTCTTCCCGTATAATCCATACCCCACTCGAATACCATTAAACCGATAAATGAAAGGGCGACAATAACAATAAAAATCTTGCTTAGTTCACGCATTTTTGACATCATTGGAACAAATTCTCCTTATAACCTGCCATTGATACAATTTAGGAAAAACATTTTAGATATTCATATCTGATACATGATACAAATCTTAAATTTATAAACTTTTAATTTACAATCTCTATACCAGTAATTCAACTGATTCATATAATGAGAATTTTTTTGCCTGTCATTTGGCTTTTAATTAATTTTAGTAATGATGAAAAAGCTGGAATTTTGGATACTGATTATCTTTTACAAATTTCTCCGCTATTTACCCTTAAGGGTCAGTAAGATTTTTGCTGAATTGCTGTCTATTATCATTCAATATGTTTTTGCCTATCGCCGGCAGCTGGTATATAAAAATCTGAAATCGGCATTTCCGGAAAAAAATGAACAGGAGATAAAATCGATCATACGGTCCGTATATCGGGCCTTTATGCAGCTATGGGTTGAATTATTAAATAGCTGGCGCCTTAATAATAAATATTTCTCAAAAAACTTTAGAGTGTACCATTGGGAAGTAGTGGAAAATGCAATAAAAGAAGGTAGGGGACTGATTGTATACAGTGGACATTTAGGAAATTTTGAATGGCTCGCTTACTATTTAGGAACAAATCTTAAGAATCTATATGCCATTATGAAAAAGGTGCGTAATCGCTATGTCAATGATTTTATTGTGCAGATCCGGGAAGATCATGGATGTCACTTAATTTATTCCAAAGGTGCTTTAAAGAAAAGTATAAGGATTTTAAGAGAGGGGAATGCCTTACTTGTTGTCGGTGATCAGGATGCCGGGAAGCAGGGAATTTTTGTTGATTATTTTGGTAAACCAGCTTCAACTGCTGCCGGGGCGGCCATTCTTCACATTAAAACAGGCGCCCCTGTTGTTCTTGGTGTTGCGATTCGAAGAAAAATGGGTCAATTTGATCTATTTTTTGAAAGAATCCCGGACTACCCTGCAAAAACATGTGATGACAATTCCATTTACCAATTTACTCAAATTCAATCCTCCAAATTGGAAGATATTGTCCGCAAACATGCCGGGCAGTATTTCTGGACACACCGGCGATGGAAAACAAAGCAAAAAGAAACCAATTAAATCAATGGCAGGAATAGAGCCGTTCTTAAAATTATCATATAATCAGTTCTTCTTATTTTGAAAAATATCGAGAGAATTCTTATTATTCAGACCGCATTTATTGGAGATGTGATACTTACAACACCTCTGATAGAAGCATTAAGTATAAAATATCATCAATCTAATATTGATTTTGTGACTATTCCAAAGTCTGAAGATCTTCTTAAAAATAATCCACATATAAAAAATCTGATTATTTTTGATAAAAAAGACCGGGATAGCGGTATTTCCGGATTATTAAAATTTAGCAACCGGATTGCAGGCAAAAAGTATGACATTTGCATCACCCCGCATCGTTCTTTCAGAAGTGCTTTCCTGACTTTTAGAACCGGTGCAAAGATACGTATTGGATTTGATCGAACAGCCTGGAAAAAGGCGTTTACACATCTGGTAACCTATAGAGGCGATTTCCACGAAATTGAGAGGAATTTATCTCTGCTAACCGCAATAGGAATTAAGAGCCATCTATCCGCGCCGGTCATCTATTCATCCGAAACGGATGAAATGGCAGTAGATTCGCTTCTAAAAAACTTTGGTTTTACCAAAAAGAAATCATTCTTTGCCATTGCACCGGGTTCCATTTGGCCCACAAAACGATGGCCAGAAGAATATTATAGATCCATTTGCCGGTTGATGGAGAAAAAAGGTAGACAAATTTTATTGATTGGCGGTAAGGAGGATCAGGATCTTTGTCAGCGGATTGCTCTTGATTTTCGCCAGAGCAGATCAATCGCAGGTCAACTTACACTTCGACAGACTTATGGTCTTCTCAGGCGCTGTGAGGGGCTTCTTACGAATGATTCCGCTCCACTGCATTTGGGGATGGCTGCCAAAATACCAGTTTTTGCCATATTTGGACCAACCTCGCCTGCTTTTGGTTTTGCCCCTTTTGGCCCTCAAAGCTATGTCATTGAAAATGAAGCCCTGGCTTGCAGGCCATGTGCCATCCATGGTGGGAATAAGTGTCCACTTAAAACATTTGAGTGTATGGAATCACTAAAACCACAAGAGGTTGCCGACAAAATAAATAGCCTGATTTATACATAACGCAGCAAATTGCGGCAATTAAAAAAGAATTTGTCACGGATTATCCGTCGAAGCCGGATCCCGTCATAGCCACGTCTGCGCCACGTCTGCGCCGGGCAGGCCGGGCAGGCCGGCCTCCGCCTA
>CAZBBC010000007.1:28850-87181 GCA_964489835.1 uncultured Calditrichota bacterium | reverse complement strand
AGACTTAATTGTCGCCATATGATAGATCTAAAATTCATGAATTAATCAGGTTAATTAATGTCATTCTGTAAGAATCCTTTTACGTGTCGGTAAATTAGCTCATGCAAAAAGATTCCTCCGGAATGACAATAATTGAAAACGAATATTTGAACAGAATTATTAGTAAAAGTTAAAAAGTAGTTGTCACTGTTAAAGATTACACAGAATCAAAAATCGTATGCAAAGAGTATAACTCTCAAAACCCGGAGGTAAGATGATCAGCATTTTCAGCGCCTTTAAAAATGGACTTTTAAATGCCTGGAATGAAAGAAAAATGTTGTTTTGGCTGTATGGATTTAACTTCATTTTCGCCTATCTCTTAACCCTACCCATTTCGATGATGCTGTCAAATGCACTGGACAGAACCACTGCAGCAGAGAAAATACTGCAGGCTTTTGATTTTACGATTTTTATCTCGATTATTAATGACTATGGGATTGGTCTCACCTTTAGCCGGTTGCTGATCACTATCGGTTTGTTTTATTTAGTCTTAAATATCTTTTTTGCAGGCGGTGTATTAGAAGTTTTTGTAGAGGGAAAAAGGTTTCAACTAGCTGATTTTTTTTCAGGATGTATAAAATACTTTTACCGATTTTTGAGGTTGTTTTTAATATCGTTGTTATTTCTGGGTGGAGTTTTCATTGTGAACCTGTTACTTTCAACGTTATCCGGATTGCTGACGGAAAACGCTACTACAGAGCATGCTGGTATTCTGTTGTTTGTCTTGAGGATGGCAATTGTAGTCTTTTTGCTAGCATTCACCAATATGATCTTTGATTATGCAAAAATAGTGACTATCGTAAATGATTATTATGGCATGATAAAAACAGTAAAATTAACGCTTATGTTTGTCAGGATGAGTTTATTGAAGACGATTGGTCTCTATGCTCTGTATTTCTTTACGGCGATTATCATAGTGCTTATTTATTTGTTGATTAGCAGTCTGATACATATTACCGACGGATTTACGGTACTTTTATTTTTTATCCTGTCACAGGTTTATATGTTTGCGAAAATATGGATCCGTATCAGTTTTTTTGCCGGGCAGTACTCATTTTATCACTATTCCAATGCAGCATTGCCTGGCATGACAAAAGAATTGCTGGATAAGGTTGTAGATGATTATGAAAAAAGAGTTAGCGGTTCCTGATTTTTTTTGAAAAAGAAGAAATAAGTTGAAAGATTTTTTTAATCTCAATTCTCTCATAAAATTTCAGGGGATATAGTATAACGGGAAAAGAAAAACAGATAAGAAATTTTGTAAAAATCGAAATTGTGCTGATTTCGCTGAATACAATATTATTTATAAACACGATGATAAGGCCAACGAAGATAATCATAATTAATTTATTTATCTCAAAATATTCTCCCCATTCTTTCTTCGAAAAAGTGAATAAAAAAACAAGCAGGATTATAGTGCTCAGCACATTAATCATTGCCGCACCATAAATTCTAAAATTAGGGACTAAAATAAAGTTCAGACCCACCGTGATTATAGCTGTCAGCAGGGTAGCCTGTAAAATTTTTGTGGTCCTTTTGGAATATGAAAGAAGTGCATAGTAAAAATAATTAGCAGTATGGAAAATATAGGCTAATCCCAATATGGGAACCAATTTGTAGGCCATATAGTAGTCCTTATTTTGAGCAATCAGTAAGATAATCTCCTGACTAAAACTGGCAATAAAGATATAGACAATCATTATTATAAAAGCACCGTAAATAAAGTTCTTTTGTACAAACCGTTTACTACTATTTTCCGCTAATTTTTGAAAAATAATTGGTGAAAGACTCAAAGTCAGCGACTCAATTACTAATATTTTAATTGTATTACTGATTCGAAAAGCAAAAGAAAACAGTCCTACAGATTCAAGCGTATCATAATATTCCAGAAAATATCTGTTTATCATCGTGATTGTAAGGTTTAAAATTCCGACCGGCATCAGAGGGAGACTAAAATAAAGAAATTCTTTGATCAATTTAGGTTTGAAATTCAATCTGGTTAGTTTTAGATAAAGGGGTAAAAAGTAGATAAAAACAAGTACCTGACTAATTAGTTGACTAAGGAAAATTGCCAGGAGTCCCCACTCAAGATAAACGATAAAATATATATTGAGCAGTAGATTGATGGTAAACTGACCAGCCCGGATCATAGAATACTTGGCAGGTTTATGTTGGATTCTTAATGTTGAAAAGATAATCGGATTGACTACAAGAAAAAATACATTAGCAAACGCAATTTTTAGTAATAGTGAAAATTGGAAATTTGAAAACAGGAGAAGTGAAATGGATTTAGACAACATGATCAGAATTAAAACGGAAACAAAGGCATTTATGAAAAGAACCAGATTCGTATTAAAAAATATCGTTTCCTTTTCCCGATTATCTTTTTCAACCGCATACCATCGCATAAAGGCTGAATTTAATCCTAAACCCAGAATTGTAAATAAAAGTTGTGTGATCGGTTCAATCAACCCAAGGACACCGAAGTCAAATAAAGAAATATAAGATGTATAAAGGGGTAATAAGATTAACCCAACAATCTTATTGGATAGATTCCCCAGCGAGTATATGACAGATTCTTTATATGTAGTGACAAGTTGTTGAAACATCAATCTATGAAATTTCTATGAAACAATTCTAAATTAATAATTTGCCAAATTAATCGCGCATGATTTTTTTCTGTATGGTAGTGTTCATATAACAAATTTTGAATCCCTTTTTTGTTAAAAATGCCTCGGGATAATGTCTTTCTATCAAGTACAATCCTTTCCATCTGGTTTCTTAATTCAAACTGAAACCAACCTTTATAATTTGTATAACTTGGTTTGTTCCAACGATTAAACTTTTTTACTAATTTATTCATTTTAGTATATTGTAATCTGCCGATAATTTTTCTTTCAAAGTTTTTTAGATTTAATCTAAGGTTAGAGCTATTGACTGGAAGATTAGTTCCTTGCCTTCGAATCATTGCCAGTTCAGGGAACATTCGGGAAAACGCTTCCCTATAGATAAATTGATTTTCTCTTAATTTTATCGGAATTCTATATGCTAAATCCATTAAATCATAGTCATATGATGGCATTCTGGTTTCAAAGAACAGATTATTCATTATGTTGCCGCAAAGTGTTCCCCTTCTCCCATGTTCATTTAGTAAAAGTATAAAATAAATATGTAGAGGAAAATAAGCTTTCGATAAATATTGAGCAGGCGTAATCTTATATAAATCTTTAATACGATTAAAATACTGTTTACAAAAAATTTTTTCCAAATCATCAATCTGAAAAAGATTAAACATGTTGATAAGAATTTCTTTTGCCTCGTGATCCAGATTATTCTTTTTTTGAGAAATCTTTTTAGGTTTCTTATTTAGTAATGTACTACCAAATATTGCATCGCACATTTGAGCGGATAAGGTAACCTCATTATTCTTCCGGTAATAACGCAATGGTTCAAATCCCTGAATGGGTCCATATATCATCGACATTGCATCTGAAATAAAGGAAAATAAATGGGCATCTTGCCATATTTTTTTCGGACTAATTTTAAATGATTGATGCTTTACCTTCAATTGCTCTGATACTTCTTTAGCATATAGAATATCTTCAGAATTTTTTTCTCCCATGGTAAAAGCATCAATAGGATTAATTTTTAACTTATGCGCCATAGCTACTACAAATCGTGAATCTAAGCCACCACTTAAGGAAAAAAGTAATTTCTTTTCATTTTTCCGTGTTTGTCTTCGAATTGAATTAGTAAATTTTTCTTCAAGCTCATCAATATAATTGTTTATTTCACCTTTGGTAAAATTATTATTACAATATACTGTTTCATCATATGGATAGTCCCAATAACGGGTAGTTGTTATTTTCCCGTTATTAAATATTAGAAATGATGCTTCCGGAAGTTGATGAATACATTTAAACATCGTTTTATAGCCAAATAGATGTGCAAAGTGAAATAAATCGGAAATGGCTTCGTCATTTACTTCGATTGCGAAATTTTCATGAATTAAAGCTTTTATTTCAGGTGCAAATATAAAATATTTATTATAATATGTATAGTAGAGCGGACGTGTTCCATATCGGTCAGATATTAAAATAGTTTCATTTTTTTTTAAATCATGAATGCAAACGGCATAATGTCCATTTACTTTAGCTAGAGATTCTATGCCTTTTTCAATAAATAGTTCTAAAAAAAATTTTGCATCATTATCAATATCATGACCTTCTATAGTTTCATAGCTAAAAATTTCTCCTATCATAATTAATACATATCGATTGTCCGAACTATATATAGGTTGTTTCGACCTGTTAATATAATTTAAATGAACCCTTGCCAGATGAATACCATGATTTTCATATTTTTCCACTTCATAATCAAAGTGATTTATTTTATCAATCATCTGGTGGAATATTTTATTTTCAGCCTTGGGCGATATTAATCCGATGATACCAGGCATGATTTTATTACCTTATTAATGATTTAAGTCTGTTTATAAATGGGAAATTTCATAATTAATCTACATAACATAAAAGAGTCCGGTAAACAACTTATTTATAATGGTTAATTAGATTGTCATAGATTTTTTCAACCTTTAATGCTTGTATTTTTGCATTAAACTCTTTTTCTATATGCAAACGAGATGTTTTACTCAGTTCACTATATATTTTATTGTTATCAACAAGTTTTAATATAGATTCTGAAAAACTTTTAGGTTCATTTTCGATTGATAGAAATCCTGTTTTTTCATTTATGACGATTTCAGGAATATCGGAATGGTATGTTGACACAACTGGTAATCCTGTTGCCATTGCATCAACAATAGCCATCGGGGTGCCTTCCTTATCATGATTATCTGCAGTTTTGCTGGCTTGTAAAAATGCATGACATTTATAGGCTAATTTTAAAAATTTAGGATAAGGCTGATAACCATGTAATATTATTCTATTATTCAAATCTAAGGTATCAATTAATTTCAGAATATCATTCTTTAAATATCCATCACCAATTATATGTAAAGTAAAATTCAGATCTTTTTTTATCATATTGATCGCAATTATTGCATCATCAATTCCTTTCTTCTGAACAAAACTTGAAGCAATTAAAAAATGATACTTATGATCCTCAGGTAATTGTCGGGGTTTAAATTTAATTTTATTTAATTCAACACCGAGATGCTGAATATGAATTTTTTGCTCAGGACAATTTAAATCTAGTATTCTTTTTTTCATGTAGGGTCCTAATACAAATATTTTTTCTACTTCCCGAAACATTGTATTAAGATTGTTATAGTAATTACGATCATCTGGTATTTTAAATGCATCAAAACCATAAAAATTACAAATCATTGGAATTTTAAGTTGTCGTTTCAATTCAATAAGTTTTATTCCTTGATTACCAAAGTGTACATGTAAAATTTTTACATTTTTTATTTTACAGTATTGTAAGAAAACGGGAAAATAATTCTTTGTTTTCAATATGATAAAATTATAGAAGTATTGAATGTAGTTTAAATCAGATAATGTAATAATCGGGTTTATAGGAAACCTATCAACATTGAGAGATTTTCGTGCAAGTATAAGAGGAGTGAAGCGCGTAAAGTTTTTTACTAAATTGTAAATCCAGTTTTCAGTCAATTTTAAATATGTATGGACATAGTGAGCACATACTTTTTGCATTTTTATTTTAATCCCAAAACTTGCTTGCTATAGAATTCGATTGTTTTCTGTATTCCAGATTCGAAATCAATTTCCGGGCTCCACTTAGTAAACTTAGAAATTTTCTTAATATCGGTTATATAATTTCCAGTTTCTATCTTTTCATATTCTTTTGGCCAAGGTATTAATTTAAATGATAAATTTTTGATGTATTTTTTTATAATATATAAACTTTGATGAATCGATATACTTCTTCCAAAACCGACATTAAATATGTTTCCAAATGTATTGTTCGTTCTTAATATTGACAACAATAACCTAGTTAAATCCTCAATAAATAAAAAATCTCTTTCCTGTTGGCCGTTACCATATACGTTTATGACTTTATCTTTTAAGGCTTGAAGAATAAAAAAGTTTAATATACCGTATTTATGATTTTCAATATCTTGATATGGTCCATATGGATTTGATATCCTTAGAATAACACTGTTAATCTTATGGAGCCTAAAATATAATTGATAGTAGTACTCTGCCGTCATTTTATGTATAGCATAGATTGAATCCGGATTCAAAGGATGGTTTTCATCCACCGGTAAATATTCTGGTTTTCCATAAACTAAACGCGTAGATGGAAAAATGATTAAAACTTCCGGATTCTTCTTCCTGCAGGTTTCCAAAATATTCAAATGCCCTTTACAATTCACTTCGTTATCAATTATAGGTCTTTCATTACTCTCTGCTGCACCGGATAATCCGGCTAGATTGTATATTGCAAAATAATTTGGCAATATGTTTTCAAGTATATTCAACTCACGGATGTCACCTATGATTAAATTTTTCGGATCAATCATATTATAAAAGATGTCATCTTTATTTAGAGCCACTGGTGAGAGAATGTCAACATGAAATTTATTTTTCTTTAATTGTAGAAATAGATTTTTTCCAATGAAACCTAGTCCACCAAGAATTAGAATGCGGTTGTTTTTACCCATATCACTTTCTCAATAAAGCATTATAATTTAAGGTACACTTATATTTAAATTTATGATCAATTTTATCCAAGCCTAAACAGATGTACTTAATGATTAATAGAACAGGCACAAATAATCGATATAAAATCTTAGATTTTGTCAAAAGATGTTTTGATAAAAGACAAAAAATAGTAATCCAAAATCCTGTTGTAGGAGTAATATATTCAATTGTTAAACCGGCCTGTTCCGCAAGATATGTCATACCATATTTAGTAAATCGATAAAAATCACGTGGTTCTTCATGAATTAGATACAAAAAAGGCCAAGAAACAAAAACTCGCCCATCATTAATGAGAATTCTGTTTATTTCCTTTAAGGCATCCAGAGGATTTTCAAGATGTTCTAACACCTGAGAAATAATAATAAAACTGAAAGAATGGCTTTTAATTGGCAGTTTATCTGCGGCTGCAAAAATTTCTATATTTTTATTTGAATGATGTTTTTGGGGATATTCAATTCCTATATACAGATCAATTTGATTCTTAATGTATGAATAAAATGGTTTATCTCCACAACCGATATCCAATACTTTTCCCTTTGCATACTTTGATATTTCCAATTTAGCACTATTGTGAATATATTTATCAAACAGCTTATAATGTAATGGCTTGAATAAATTCATAATTAGTATACATAATTTTTCTTAGTAATAGTGATCAATTAAAATGATTTCATTTAATCTTATTATATTATTCTAATAACTCATCTTCAATTTCATTCATTCTTCTATACTCAAATAAATCGAGCATACTTAATTCTTTATTACGTTTATCTGGTTTGCCAAAATCATAAAACACAAGCCTTGAAAAAGAGTCTTTATCTCATTATGGTCTTTCTTCCAATTTCCATTGGAAGAGTCCTTTGCTTCCCCCTGTATTTTCAGTTCACAAAATAATATTAGGCAATTTAAGCCATAGCAATCATATCCACAAAATTTTGAAAAAAATAAAAGTCTCAAGTTCTCAGTGATTGTTAAAATTTAAATGCCCAGAGCCTCAAGTAAAACCAAATTTTTCTATAATTCTATATGTTTGCAGCATAAATTATTCATAGCGAGCATCTTGAGGTGACTAAATACCATTACTTTTTGCATAGATAAAACTTCTTCTGTATCTGATTTGTGTATTTATAATAAAACGTCGGGTTTATAAAATATGAATGTATTTAATACTGAAAATAACATGCGTTTTCTATGAATATTTCCATATTATTTTAGTTTATCTGCAATGTCCTTGTACAATTTAACCATATTATTTTGACCAATTTTCCAGTTATATTTTTCAATAACTGCATTATAACCATTTTCCCCCATTTTTTGCCTCAGGGGTTGGTCATGGTACAAGTGATGTATACATGCTGCCAATTTATCAGGTTGGTTACTCTGATAAACTAATCCACAATCGGATTCCTTGACAATTCGAACAAGAGGATCACAATCAGAAACAATGACTGGTTTTTTTAACAACATGTAATGAAATAGTTTATGCGGAATAGTATTATCCGTATGTGTTGTCTTTAAATGTGGAATAAGACATACTGAGCTACCTTTGAGATACGAGGGTAAAGTCTTCGAAGGCTGGTATCCCTCAAAAGCGATATTTTCTGATATTTTTAAGTTTCGTGCTAAAATCTTTAATTGATTAAGATTACGCCCACTTCCGACTAGTACTAGAAAGAAGTCGGGTATTTCTTTAATAATTTTCGGTACTGCCATAATAACACTCTCAAGACCTCGATGGAGATCGAAACTACCAATATAAAGGGCAACAAATTTTTTCTGAAGTTGATTTATTTTTACAGTATCATCTTCTGTATCTAAAAAACGATCAATATTTACGTAATTAGGGACAACAGTTATCTTTTCTCGAGGAAGCCCAAGTTTTATATAGCGGTCTACCGCCTCTTCAATTACAGTTATTAGGTGATCGGCTCTCAAGCACCATTCCTTTTCTTTTTTTATCCATTTTTTTTGTGATATCAGGATATTACCTGGGAAGGTATTGGCAAATCTATAATTCCGCAGGCCATCCACATAGTTTTCATGTAAATCGGCAATTATTTTTATTCCGATAGTCTCATTAGCCTTAAAGGCGGCACCGAGCAAATACAGATCGTGTACATGGAGACTATCGATACTATTTTCCCGGATAAATTTTTTTATTTGCCGGGCCCAGAAGGGAGTATAATAGTCAAATTTCGTATTGATAAGCGCCCGGCCTCTTTTTACCCACTTTTTATTTTTATAAATACGGTGTATTTTTATACCTTTGAATAATTCATTTTTAATTTTATCCTTCTGATAAGAAAAGCATAATATATCGACACTGAATCCATGTTGCGCCAATGTAATGCCCTCATTTTCGACCCGTATGTCCGGAGGAAATACCTGGTCTAATATCATTCCAATTTTCAAGACAATTTTCCTTTCATCAGAGTCAACATTTTATCCTTCTGGAAATTTTGTTCCAGTTTTAAATATTCAGATTTTTCTAATATTAAAACCGATATTTTTCGCTTTATTAATTGTTCTGTTTTGTTTTTTACGCGGTTGAGTTCCTTAAGATTGATGTGATCCCCGACAATAACCAGATCAATTAAACCTGAATCTTTACCAATGGTGTAATCCCCGCGTATAAATGCCAGGTGAATCTCACCGAGTTTTTTAATAAGGAATTCAAAGTCTGTTCAGTTTTTTTAACGATTTATATTTAACGGAATACATCTTGATGGCGTTAAAAAGCGTATCCTGGTTTCGAAATATTTCTGCATATTTTTTAAATAGTTTATCGTTAGTAAATCGATAGAGAACCTCCAATTGGCTGATATGAAGTCGCTGGTATCCCACTGTTGCCGGATCAATTTCTGGATACCACTTTGCCTGACAGAGATTATAACGGGTCCAATATTCCATGTCAAATTCCGGTAGAATTTTCTTTAATGTTTCGATCCCATTATCATATATCTTTTTAGCGATCGCATTTTCCGGATATACACGTATGAAATCCATGATACCGAATAAGGCAAATATCATCCCGTTGAGCACCAGTGTGGGTTGTTCAGCGGTGTACTCTTCGTAAAATGGCCCGTGGGTGGTAAATGATGTTACTCCTCCTTCCGACACCGGTTTTGTATATGAAAGCAGTGCCTCTTCAGCCAATTGAAGATATTTTTCATTTTCAGTTAACTGGTAACCGCGTAGTAAAATAGAGATGGCCCGGCTTTGCGAAAAAGCGGAAGGCCAGGGGCCGGGATTCCGGTATTGGGGCAAGGGTACATCGGTTAACCAGCGTGCGCCCAATTCCTTTTCAACAACAGCATGTGTCCGGAACCATTCCGCAAATTTGAGATATCTCTGTTTATCGTGTTCAGATTTGGATATTAAATAGGTGTGATAAACAGATAATCCAACCTGACCGATGGAAATAGGAAAATAGACATATTCTTTTTCTGTTACATCAATATATGTTTTATTAAGAGGTATGCCATCGCTATCAAATTTGCTGATTAATTTCTGATCCTTACCAGCCCTGACTCTGTCTTCATCAAAAACAAAATAATAATCACCCAGTACCGGCGAATGCAGATCTTCTGCAAGACGATACCGGTTCTTCGGAGAATTTAAATCATTAATGAATTTGTTTAACATGAAGAATTTTTTCTTCAGGCTCACTCGATCCCTCTCACTTTTCGGGCCGGATTTCCGGCATAAATTCCCGGCTTTAATATATCTTTTGTAACAACGCTTCCGGCACCAATGACAACATCATCTGATATCTTAACAGGAAGAATGGTGGCGTTGGTGCCAATAGAGACATTATTTCCGATTTTGGTTTTCTTCCACAGTTCTTCCTTTCCATAGGCCGGCCCACCAGTACGAAACAAATCATTAATAAACTTGACGCCATGGGATATAAAACAGTTATTTCCAATAGTGACGAGTTCACAAATAAAGGCATGAGATTGTATGCGGCAATTTTTTCCGATGAAAGTATTTTTCTGGATCTCGACAAAGGGTCCGATAAAACAATTGTCGCCGATTTCACATTCATACAGATTTACCGGTTCGACGATAACAACATTCATTCCAAATTTGACATCTCGAATGGCAATCTTTTTTATCTCGGGCTGATGCATATTTGTCTCCTCCCTCATGGGTATTTTCAACTATAACCACCACGCCAAAGGTGGGCAGGCAGAGCACACGGAATAAAAATTTGTGTGTTGGTATTGGCTATGATTATAATATTTCATCCCTACAGGGACTTTAGAATATTGGATTATCTGATTTCTATAAATATTTTGTCCCTATCGGGACAGTTATATTGTTGAATTTTCAAAAAGGTCCACTAATTTCTTGACATTGTTTTTAACGTTGTATTTTTTTAGAAATTTATTTTCTCCGAGCAGTGTATATTTATCCTTATCCCACCCGGTGAAAATTCTTTTTATATAAGCGGACATTTGATCGATTTCATCCGGGTTAAATACACGACCACTTTCCGTCTCTGTGAGAATATGGTCGAGGGCACCGTTTTTATTGCCGATGGCCAGGATTGGTTTGCGCAAAGATAAATAATCAAATATTTTTGCGGTTACCAGACCTTCATCATAAACAACAGGTGGGTTAATTAAGAAAAGGAGACTAGCAGAACGGGCTTTGCGCATCATATCGCTGTGCGGCATATAATCCTCAATTGTAAATTGAAAATCATCCAAATCCTTAAAACGCTTTTGAAACATCTCGGATATTTTCCCGATGAAAGATAACCGAATAGCAGATTTTATATCCGCAGGCAACGACTTGATCGCTTGTAAAATAGGTTCAGGTGATTGATACTTGCTCATATTTCCAAGATATACCATGTTAAAATTTTCTGATTGGGTGACTTGGGTGTTAATATCTTCATAACCTGAAAAGAGTGTCACATATCGATTACTCATTTTAGCGTTCAGAAAATTACTAATACCATCGCTGACGGTTGTTATGGTATTCGCTCGTTTCAGAACCTCTAATTCCAGTTTTTCATTCAGGCGGCTAATCGGATGAATTCTTTCGATTTCGCTTTCCCAATAAGCTTCAATCCAGGGATCTCTAAAATCGGCAATCCATTTAATGCCGCTTTTTTGGGCAAGCCTTTTGGCGCCCAACTGCAAAGAATGGGGCGGTGATGTACTGAAGATCACCTGCGGATGCTCTTTTATTATTATTTTTTTCCCTTCCTTCACCATTAGCGGAATCCAGCCCACACGGGCATCGGGAATAAAAAAATTGGCCCTTATGATACGGGAAATTTTTTCACTGATATTCTCGTCCGGTCTTTTAATGATAATATCTTTGGCTAAATTTTCATGTTTCTTTTTTCCGGTGAAGAATCTGTAAAGGTTGAATGGCTCCAATGCCTTTGTTTTATATACCTTACAAATTTTTGGAATATCTTTTAGCAAACTTTCATCTTTGGCCGGGCTTGTGGGATTCATAACGGTCAGGATGATTGGTTGCCATCCGAATTCAGGCAGATGTTTAACAAATTTTGTAATCCGTTGGACTCCAGGTCCCCCGGCAGGCGGCCAGTAATAGGTTATGATTAAAACTTTTTTCATTAGTGATCAGTTTAGAAATTCGTTAGATTAATAACCCACCCCGTCCCGCTATCGCGGTCCACCCCTCCCTGTCCCCGATTAAATCGGGGACAGGGAGGGGCTGGAGGGGGAGGGTCAGCTATCTTTCTTAAGGCCTTTTATTTCGGTTGGTGCGGTTTTTTTTAACAGATGCATCCATTTATCTTTATAGGTCATCATCAGAGATAGAATAATAACAAAGTATAACAATCCCGCCGAGGCATACGATAGTTTTATATACTGATAATAAGATTTGGGCGCAAAGCGAAGGTCAACCTGATGGTTACCCGGAGGCAATATGATTGACTGTATGGCATGATCCGTCTTGTATATTTTCTCTACTACTTGACCGTCCATATATATATTCCAACCCGGTGGATAATAAATTTCAGAAATGACAAAAAGGGTTTTCCGGTCAGAAAAAACATTAAAGCGCCTTTCATTTGGATTCAGGAAGTTAACAATGACCCAGCTGGAATCGGGTTTGCCAAAGGTTTCCTGGGGTGGTTCTTCCAGGATTGCGGTTATCGAAGGATCAAAATTCTTATCATTAATATAGGCCAACCGCTCGTATTCGTCTTCAATGATCTTATAATTACCGACAAAGAAACCGCGCGCAAGTTGCTCTTTAAATAAATAGGTATATGACTGATTCTGCTTGTCTTCAGAAACCAATGTAATCCGGTTATCATTGAATTTCTGACCGGTAATGATATATTTGGTATTAAGTATTTTTAACACATTAAAATTCACCGGCAGTTGTTTATCCCATCCGTTATAAAGATTATTGGCTATTAGCTCTTCGACAGCATACATTTTAATTGCTGAGTATCCACCGATTGTCTGGTGATAATAGGCCCACCGATTATCACTGAACATTTTTCCCATGGGAAAAATTCGATAGGGTTTTTCATCGGCCAGTAAAAAGCGGTCCGTATCCGTCTTTTTGAAATATTGTTTTTCCAGCTTCTGAACATCAATGTATTTGCCAAGATAACGGGACTGAATATCGAGCAGGTCAAACAGGATAAAAATGCTTAGGAATAAAAGCATGAATCCATAGGATATCTTTCGAAACAGGTAGGCGAAAACCGCCCCGCCGGCAAGTATGACAAGTATAAAATAACGTATCAGGTCTTTTGTGAAGATTTCTTTACGGGCGGATTTAAAAAGTTCAATCACCCGGGGATCGTAGTTATCTCTGACATTTGTATAACTGAATCCCTGGGCGGCAAGAGCGACAACAATTCCAAGTATGATAAAGCCAGCAAATATATATAAAACGGGTTTGTTCTCCTTTATTGTCTGTATGCCCGGAAGTGAGGAGAGGTACTTTAATCCGTAGGCAGCAAGAAGAGCGACAATAAAAGAGGTTACAGTTACACTCATTACCGGCGCCCGAAACTTATTAAAGAAGGGAAAATGATCATAAAACAGACTGTAGAAGGAAATGAAATGCCTGCCAAAAGATAAGAGGATAAAGAAGAGAGCCAGTATCAGCAAACCGAGAATAAATGTATTCTTTCTGTAAGCATAGATTCCGATAATGGCCAGAATGAGAGAAATAACACCCATATATTCATAACTCTGTGTAAAAGGCATATGTCCCCAGTACCCTGGTATCACACGGTTTCTCAATTGGGTAACCTCGTCACCGGTGTATTTTTCTCCTGACATACCACCATAGACTCTGGGAATGAACCAGGTTAACAGCTCGGAAGGATGGGTTGACCATTGCGTTGCATATTCAATTTGAACACCATCAGAGGTTGATCTTTCCTCACTTTGTCTATTCTTATCATTCAAATTAATGGTTGTTTTGCCGCGTTTGGAATAGGGGATATATTCCTTGGCCAGAAACAGGGGCTGAGATGACATTGTAATACCGAGCGTGATGGCGGCCAGGAGTAAAACGGTGGATTTGCTGAAAATCAGATATTTTTTTTCCAACAAATCTTTTAACATCGGGTAAACACCTACGGCAAAAATCAATAAGGCGGTATAAAATACAATCTGGTAATGCTGGGTACGAATCTGTGCCCCGAAGATGATTGCAAATATTGCGGCTGACAATATGCTTCTTTTATCCAGGAAATATAAAAATACCAGCAGTACCCAGGGTAAAAACATTATGGCGCGTAATTTAGCCATATGTCCCTCAGTATAGAGAGATTTGTAATGGGGCATTAAAATAAAGATGATGGTAGATAAAAAGCTGATCAAAGGTGACATTTTTAAATAACGAAAAAGGGCATAAAGGCCAAAGGCACCAAAAAGATAATATATAAACACAGCACTGAATAGTCTTGATAAATAGCTGAGAATGGTATCAATCGAGAAAGTAACCGCACTTTTGCGATGATACTGAGGCATACCGGAAAATAAATATGGATTCCATAAAGCCGGTTCACCTGTTTCTTTGGAATATTCCGATACCTGATGGGTAGCCCCGAGCGTACCAACGACATCGGCCCCTTGTGGTGATAATCCATCAATCACCAGCGGTTTAAAGAGAATAAACAATAAAACAACTAGGGCAGCAAGAAAAAAAATGTCCTGTTGTATCGATGAAAGTATCAATAAATTTTTTGATTTCGTTTTCGATTTATATATTTTATTTTCACGCTTTTTAGATTTTGCCATAAGTTCCTCTTATTTATAATAGTTTTTTTTGAAACCTGCTTTTTCCTCTTTTTTGAAAATTACTCTTCGGACGAAATTATAAAGAAATCCAAGACCATATCCTAATATTTGAGCGGGCATAATCAGGGGAAGATACAGAGCGGGTTTTATTCCCCGGTATATGCGCACTGAATCGAGGATGGCGAAAATAAGTATTAGTGCTGCCATGATTAATCCGGCCAAGAAAACCGTACGTATGGGTTCGATAAATATAGCCAGGATACCTATTATCAGGGTCGCCAGAGTAACCAGTGCCGGCATGGTATGCAGGGGCTCAAGCATTGAGGGATCGATCGTAAAGAGATTTATCCGGGCGACTCCCCAGTTAAAGACCTGCTTATAAAATCGGCGAAGATTGGTCCGTCTTTTATGAAAAACCGGGGCTGAATCCACAAATGATACTTTAGCACTGCTCTTTATAATTCGATTGCTAAATTCTATATCCTGACCATGTCGGAGGGATCCAAAACCACCGATCTTTTCCCACAATTGACGGCTTAGACCCATATTGAAGGAACGTGGGTAAAATTTTGCAAATTTTTTTCCTTTTTTACCCCGCAGTCCTCCGGTCGTTAGAAAAGAAGTCATGCTGTAATTGATTGCTTTTAACAAGGCGGGGAAATCATCTCTAAATGTATCCGGACCTCCAAAAGCATCCGCATTTTCTTTCTCGAGGATGATATCTATTTCTAAAAGCCAGTTGTCAGGAACAGTACAGTCTGAATCAACAAAAATAAAAAAATCACCGGATGCCTTTGTGATTCCCGTGTTACGGGCTGCTCCCGGACCCTGATTTTTTTGCGAATAATAGGTGAGGCTATAATTTGATTCTGATTTATATTTATCGAGGAATTTGAGGGTATGGTCGGTGGAGCCATCATCGATAATTATAACTTCAAAACGATTTCTATCAAAATTTATATTTTGGATAGATTTTACGAGTTCTTCTATCTCATCCACCCGGTTATAAGAGGGGATAATAACAGAGTATTTCCTGTTTTTTTTATCGCTCATTTGAATGGGTTTGAAATTTTATTTACCTGTATTTGAATTGTCCAGTAATTTATTAAATGTAATATATTTTAAAAAATTTTATTTCTCTAATTAATCATTGAGATCAGAATCACATTATTTGGCTCATTTGCATTTGAGAGGACCTGCTTTTAAATTAAAAATTATATTATGGAGTAGAATTTCATGAAAAAATTATGGATAGTTATATTTTTTATGCTTCTTGCTGTAAAGCCCGGTTTATCACAGTTTGGCATTGGTGCGGCCGGAGGTATGTCCTATCCTGGAATTCTGGAATCAGAACCTACGGGCAATAATTTCAAGGCTGGATTGGGGTATGAATTATTCATCAGACACAATCTCATTCGGATTAGTGATTCATTTGTCATCGACGGACGATATGCTTACCGGCATTATACCAACGAGATCGAATTACCTTTTGTCCTAAATACATGGTTCAGGTATAATTATCTTACTTTAAACTTTTTAACCACAATAAAAAGAATAGGAGAAATATCATTTTACACTGGGATTGGAGGAAGTCTGGTCACTGTTAATGCTGATAAAGATTTTTTTGATTTTACCGATTCTGTTTTTTTACCGGAGGTTATTCTGGGCAGTGCCTGGCAGATCGGTTCTTACTATAGTTGTTCTGTGGAATTATCTTTACAGCATAGCTATATAAATGATGTTCTAAAGGAAAAGATTCCTTTGACCGGAATTCGTCTTATTCTCGGGGCGACCATGTTTCTGATTGAATAGGAAGATAAAATTGATATGGATTCACAAGATTTGTTCCAACATTCAAAAAAAATAGATAAAAAGATAACGGGGGAGACGAGAATAATCGGAATGATTGATTCGATACCGTTCTCTCCATTGGTCTATGGCTTTGGTTTGAAATCTTTTAAACATGAATTAAAAGTCAGTTATTCAAATATAAAAGAAAATGCTCATAAACTACGTGAAGGTGAAATCGAGATCGCACTTATTTCATCCCTCGACTATGCGTTGAAAAAGGAATCCTGGCATATTGTTCCTAATCTCTGTCTGACATCCCCGGAGAAAATTAAACATGTACAGTTGTTTTTTAAAAAAGGACTAAAAGATATCCGGACGATCGCTATCGATGATGAAGCAACCAGTGAAAGCATTCTGTTAAAAATCCTGATGAGGGAAAAATATATGCTTTCTCCTGATTATATCAATATGTCCGCGGATATCGATGATATGTTTTTAAAAGCAGAAGCCGCTCTTATTGTCGGTGAAAAAGCATTGGATTACTATCGGTCATACCGCAGTCGGATGGACTTGAATGAGGAATGGCAGGACATGACCGGTTTACCATTTGTCTATGCCTTCTGGGCGGGTAGAGAATTTACGATTACTTCTGACGATCTAAGAGTGATACGATTTTCCTATGAACTGGGAGAAAAAAATCTTGAGAAAATATCAAAAGATTTTGCAAGTAAACACAAGGAAAATTGGGTGTTTTATCATGATTATCTGACAAAAAATCTTTCTTTTACCTTTTCAGATCGAGAAAAGGAAGGATTGATTGAATTTTACAATTATGCATTCTTTTATGGATATACTGAATTTATCCCGGATCTTCATTTCTATAAAATTTAGCCGATGCGCCTGGAGGTAGTTACTTTTAGGGATCCGTATTTAATCATAAAAAATCATACCGCAGCCTATGGCTGCAAACAAAGAATTCACAACTGATCCTGTGTCGACCCGCCTCAGGCGGGGAGACGGGGTGGGTCATTTATCCAAAGCCGATGATCGGTATCAGCTTCCTAATGAAATTTTTGCTAATCGCCCCGGCGATCCGCCGCGGCGGAAAAAACAAAGTTTTTTTAGTACAATAGCATAGGTGACTGATTAAAACGTCATTCATTTCTAATTATAAATTAATTTAATTTTTTTAACTGTACACTCATACTATAAAATGAAAAAAACTGTAAGAGAAAAAGATATAAATTTACTTCTTGATATATTGCATCAGGGAATAGGTAATCTGTCCCAGGAAGATAAAAAGTGTATCCTCGAAGAAGCTGAGAGAATATTGACCGGATTTTCTCAAACACAATCAGCTGATGAGAAAATGAATATAAAGAATGTATTAATTTTATTAGCGGATATTTCGCAGTGCCACCTTTTTGCCGCTTATATAGAACCATCCGTTTTTCAACAACTGGGTAAAGAACTTAGTTTGTCTGCAGATTCGGAAATGATACCAGCCTATTTGGATATTTTTCGTTCGCCAAAATTTTTAAAAAAAATATATGATGATCAGAGCTGGAGCAACCTCATTCTGAATCTTTTACATCGGTGTAATTATACCTACCCAAAGATGTTTTTTGATCGTGCGGCTAGGTATAAAAAAAAGATATTGTTTACGGTTCTTGAGGCTGGGAAAAGTGCGGATTATAGCTGGTCCAAAGTGGCAAAATCTGTCACTGCTTATTCGCGAGGATTGCTGGCCCTTCTGGAAAGTTCACCATTAAATTCGAAGGTCGCATTTTTTACAAAAAATTCACTCGATATGGTTTTATTTGATCTGGCCTGTTTAACCAGTGGGATTGTAAATGTGATGATCCCTGCAAATTCTGTCCCTTCCCATATCGAGTATATTCTGGAAAAGACCAAACCAGCGGTGCTGATAGTTTCAGATCATTTCATGCTGGATAAGATCACCGCCATTGTTAACCGGCTGTCTTTTTTGAAAGCGATGGTATTGCTTGAACATACAGACGAAACCGAAGGAGAAATATATAGCAAAGAAAAAGTTATTGAATTAGGCAAAAAAATAACGACCGGCAAATTATCCGAGCAGAGTAACAGGGTCAGGTTAAATGATCTGGCGTCGATCATGTTTACTTCCGGTACAACCGGGAATCCCAAGGGTATACAATTTTCGCATCAAAATATCACATTTAAAAGATTTGCCCGTGCCATGGCTCTCCCTGCGATTGGGGAAGACGACTCTTTCCTTGCTTATTTACCACTTTTTCATACGTTCGGTCGCTGGTTTGAAATGACAGGAAGCATTTTCTGGGGGGCTCGATACATATTTATGGAAAACCCCGCACCTGAAATTATGGTTGAGAATATGCAAAGGGTCAAGCCGAGCATTTTTATCAGCATTCCCAAAAAATGGTACCAGCTGGACGAGAGAATTAAGCAAGAGGTAGATGTATTAAAGGGTAGTGATGAAGAAATCCGAGCAGCGGTAAATAAAATCACCGGTGGAAAATTAAAGTGGGGGCTTTCGGCTGCCGGTCATTTGGATGTTGAAGTTTTTCAATTTTTCCAACAAAACGGGATCGAGCTGATGAGTGGCTTCGGCATGACCGAAGCTACCGGCGGGATCACCATGACACCGCCCGGAAAATATAAACCGGATTCATTGGGAAAGGCATTACCGGGGATAGAGTTGCGCTTGAATGATGACGGGGAGTTGCTCATTAAAGGCCCTTATGTCATGATGGGTTATGTTAACCCGGAAGAAACGGATGTGAAATTTGTGGATGGATGGCTTCCTACCGGTGATATTATGCAGGAAGATGCCGATGGGTTTATAAAGATTATTGACCGGAAAAAAGAAATATATAAGAATATAAAAGGGGAAACGGTCGCCCCTCAAAAAATAGAAAACTATTTTCGTGATTTCGAATTCATAAAGCATGTATTTCTTGTCGGTGACCACAGGCCCTATAATACGCTCCTGATCTATCCGGATTATGATTACAAAGATATCAACCTGCAACAAATGAGCAGAGAAGATTTGCGATCTTATTTTGGTTCGGTTATTGTTTCCGTCAATCGTTTTTTAGCGCCGTTTGAGCGTATTGTGGATTTTAATTTTATCGATCGTGATTTTGAACAGGAAAAAAACGAATTGACTCCAAAAGGCACTTACCGGAGAAAAATCGTCGAAAATAATTTTATAAGTTTTATCAAACCCATGTATGAACGAAATTACCATTCCATTATAGTGAATGGAAATGAGATTCGTATTCCCAATTGGTTGTTACGTGAGAGAGGTCTGACACCGGATGGGATTCAGGTAAAAAATGACGAACTCAGTTTCAAAGATATTTCTAAAAACTTGGTGATTAAATTCAGGAAGAGCATGGTTCAGGTGGGAAATACTCTTTATAAATTACAGGGAAAAGTACTGGATTTTGGAAAACTGTTGACAGATCCGGTGTTATGGTTGGGGAATGACGATTTGGTTGAATGTTGCGAGAACAGAATTTTCGATTGGGTGCGAAATGAGGAGACAAAAGAGAGGATTATATATCATGCCCTGGTTAAACCACCGAAAATAGACCCTGGTTTATATCGGAAATGGGAATCAGCAGGAGGTAAATCCGTTGTTTCGTTGCAAGGAATCCATGAAGCAGTGCTCATTCTGTATCAAAAGAATGAGGCGTATTCAGATGCTGTACTTGATTATTTTAGTTTAGCGATTAAAGAACAGGATTCAGAAATCATCCGCTATATATTGGAAATTCTACAAAGAACTTTGAACACCTCCTCGATTGGGATTCAAAGAAAAGCGTTTATTATCTTACTCAGTACGAAATGGCAGCATGAATCTGAATCCATGGTTAAAGTTTTTCTGGATAATTCCACCGATTTTATAAATACAGATGTAATCTCACAAATTTGCACCAGTGGGTTCAGCAATAAAAAACTGGAAATGCTTTTTCAAATCACCCGCGATTATTGTTCAGATCGGAATAAACGCGGTATTAAATTGTTTCGGCTTTTAAGCCGCTATGGCGCGACACATCCGACACGTTATAAAATTATCCGTCAATTTCTGGTTAGCTGTCAGCTGGCAGATCTTGAATCTGGATTTACCCGAGCGGCGCGCGTGGCGAGGTTTGAATGTCGCGATGGATTTCGTGAGTGGCTGGGTACTACGCAGGAAGTTGCTGTTGATATTGAGACGAGCGAAGAATACCAATGGGAAGATGTGATTATTTTTGAAGAATCGATCGACGCCCCGGATAAAACACGTTTGTTATCCGCGATTATAAACACCACCCTGGTCCGCGAAGCGGTTTTCCTTTTCTCAGAAGGAGTCCTTATCAGATTGAATGACATACCGCCTGGTGGTTTATGGGTAAGTTTATTAGGAAAGGAGCACGGAAAAGCGGTTTACCGGATCACTATCCAGACCAGATACCAGGGAAGTTTTGATATCGCTGTAAACGTCAATCACGAGATCTCTTTTGCGGAAATTCTTGATGAAATTACCTGGTTAATCCAGGCGGGCACTACGGCAGGGGATCGGAAATTAGTGGAGGATTTCGGAGGGTACTGGGATGAATACGATCTATGGAGTGAAGAATTTATACCAGGTGAAACTGCCGGCAAATTCATTTCACGGATGATACGTCAGCAGGATCAGACCATGAAAGAAAGATTGTCTCAGACATGGCCATATTTTATCTGGAGCGGCGTAAGCGCTTATGTACAGTTTTGGAGGAGGACCGAAAGACGCCTGGAATTGAAAGATCCTTCACCGATCAATATTATTATTCCCAAACATGATTATCAAACAGGGTCACGCATTGTATCCATCTCTGCCAGACGTGAGCACCTGAATCCGCTTGATATGTTGAAAAATTTTATACTCTGCTATATCAACGAAATCGAGAATCAATATGAGATATTAAAGGGTATCGGTAAAAGCAAATATATTTTTTCAGCAATTATTGAAGCGCTGGGGCATAAAAAGGGAATAGCATTTTTAATCGATTGTGTTGAATTACTTGATCACAAAAGCCGGAAAAACCAGGAAAAACAATTATCGGATGATTTAAAGGACTATCTTTCTTCGGTCAAAGAGGGAGGATTTATACCAAAGCGGCTTTATTTTGCCATTAAACGATATCATCGGTGGCGCAGCCTTAGTCCATCAGCAACCAATCTTGCACGTGCTGCCACACTCTCTGAATTATATGAGACTTATCAGTTAAATCTTCTGGAAATCGAATATCCGGAGACACGCACCCGGTTTTTCAGGGATACGGTTTTTGCTCACTCTGAAAAAGAATTACGTACCAGCCTAAAGAAAATTATCGCAGAGCAACAGAACGGTAAAATACCTGCTGATCGCTTTACCCAACATATCTCCGCTCTTCAAAAATCAATCAGACTCAACGAAGAAGAACTTTTATTCCTGACACGACTCAGCTATCCCCATCTTCAACCGACCGATACGGCAGATTTGATATCGCTTGAAAAAGGAGGTGTCTCCCATACGGATATAGTGATTCAAACAAAAGACTACGATGGTGGCAGTTTCTATATTCGGGGACCAGTAAATCCGAAAGAAATTTCCAGATTACACCAGTTATTCCTGAAGAATAATTTAGCGGTTCAATTCAGGCCCGATCATATGTTTTTAGTCGCAGTCAATGAACGGAACCAGCTGATAGGCGGTCTTTTCTATAAAAAGAATTCTGAAGATACGGTACACATTGAGAAAATTGTGGTTGCTGATTTTTACAGAAAAAAGGGAGTAAGTGACGGTCTTCTCCGGGAGTTCTTTTTGCGAATGAAAAATGAACATTATTATTTCGTTACCACAGGGTTTTTCAGACCGGAATATTTTTATCGTTTTGGATTCAAGGTGGAAAGAAAATATGCCGGGCTGGTGAAGGATTTAAAGGAATAATGATTCGTAGAGGCGCATGGCAATGCGCCTTATGTGGTATAAGGAATAAGGTATAGGGTATATGTAGGGGCATGGCGTGCCATGCCCAAATGTCATGTGTGACACGTGATGTAGAGACGCATGGTAATGCGCCTAACCATTTTTACAAGCCGCCAACACCCGCCGGCCGAAAACAATCAAACCAAGAAATAATCCGCAGAAAAATAATCCCCATGGATAAGTTCCCGGATTATTAACACCCGTCACCTGTTCCCTTGGGATTAGAAACGAAGATATAATAATCATTCCGGCAAGAATTTCCAATATCCAGTCAGTTCTGGTCAATATCAGCGGTTTTTCCCAAACTTCGAGTCTGAGAATACAGTAAGCGGATACAAGCAGTGCCAGTGAAACGATCACCGGGGCAAGGACAGGTCCGACCCATGGTATGGGGATCAGAAATAATATATCCCAATCAACCAGGGTGGCAGGCCAATCCAGTAGTACTTTTAACCAGATATAGTAACAGATATCCCAGATGGCAAAATTAAAAGCAAAATAAGCGAAAGTCTCACGACCATTATTGGCGATGATTTTAGCGAAAATAAACAACATTATAATAGTTGCTGCCTCCCGGCCGGTTTCTGTTAAAAGTATATGAACAGGAATATCTCTCAGAGGAAAAATAAAACCTTCCGGATAATAAAGCGCACGCAGGTAAACGACAATGGCTGATTCCATATAAGCCATTGTCAGGGCAAAAAGGATAGAGAGGATTAGTTTTTTATGAAGTGATTGAAGCGTCATTATAAGAAGAAGTAGATAACAAAGGCTAAGATACCAGGTATGATCTTAGCCTTTACTTTTATTTTAACCTGATCACTCAGGATTCATCGACTTTAATATCGCTCGGTTTGTCTTCCTTTCGTCCAATCTCAAAATAACCAAGTTCTGACTTATTGATCATTTTTATCTGGATAATACTGCCTTCCCCAAATGTTCCTTTCAGAATTTCATCGGCTATCGGATCCTCGATATATTTCTGAATGGCTCTTTTCAATGGTCTTGCCCCGTTAATCGGATCGAAACCGTTTTCAGCAATAAATTTTTTCGCACCGTCGGTTAATACAAAATTTATATTACGATCGGCAACTTTCTGAGACATCTCTTCAAGAACGATGTCAACAATTTTAAGTGTATTATCGAAAGCGAGCTGATGAAAGAAAACGACATCATCGATACGATTTAAAAATTCCGGATTAAATAATCGTTTCAGCTCATCATTGATCTTACCCTTTATCTTTTCATGATCGGTTTTATTGTCGTCACTGGAAAAACCATAATTAAGGTCTTTCTTAATCTCCCTGGTGCCGATATTGGAGGTCATGATCAAGATCGTATTTTTAAAATCTACCCGTCGGCCAAGGCTATCTGTTAAGTGGCCTTCATCCAGAACCTGAAGTAAAATATTAAATACATCCGGGTGGGCTTTCTCTATTTCGTCGAAAAGAATCACTGCATAGGGTCTTCTTCTGACACGCTCGGTCAACAGGCCACCTTCTTCATAACCCACATATCCCGGGGGAGAACCGACCAAGCGGGAGACATTGAACTTTTCCATGTACTCACTCATGTCAATACGGATCAAGGCCTTGCTTGATTCGAATAGATAATCGGCCAGTGTTTTAGCCAGATGAGTCTTACCAACACCGGTAGGTCCGAGGAATATAAAAGAACCAATGGGCCGGTTAGGATCTTTAAGACCGGCGCGTGTTCTGCGTATGGCTTTCGTAATGACTTCGATGGCTTCGTCCTGCCCGACAACCCGTTTTTTTAAAACATCCTTCATTTTTAATAATTTTTTCGATTCTGTTTCGGCCACTCTTTTTGTCGGAATTCCGGTCATCATCGATACCACTTCAGCTACATCTTCGTTAGTTACGACTGCCTTCCGTGCATCTTCTTCCATTTCCCAATTCTCTCTGGCCGCTTCCAGTTTATCCCCTAAATTTCGTTCCATATCACGTAATTTAGCGGCTTTCTCAAAGTCCTGTAATTTGGCCAGGGACTCTTTTTCAATTTTTATCTTTTCAATTTCGTTTTCCAGATCAAGTATTTCCTGGGGAACGATGATATTAGCAATATGGACGCGCGAACCGGTTTCGTCCATTACATCAATTGCTTTATCCGGAAAATTTTTATCGGTAATATAACGCTCACTTAACTGCACAGCAGAAACCAATGTCTCATCCGGGAATGTCACATGATGATGCTCTTCATATTTATGACTAATGGATCGCAGGATCTCAAGAGTCTGTTCCGTGGATGTTGCTTCGATCATAACTTTTTGAAATCGTCGTTCCAATGCGCCATCTTTTTCTATATGCATCCGGTACTCATCCAGAGTGGTTGCGCCTATACACTGCAGTTCCCCCCGGGCAAGGGCTGGTTTAAACATATTTGAGGCATCGAGAGAACCGGATGCACCGCCCGCACCGACGATGGTATGTAACTCATCGATAAAGAGAATTATCTCCCCAGCTTTCTCCAGTTCTGTCATGATCGCTTTCATGCGCTCCTCAAACTGACCTCTGTATTTAGTGCCTGCTACAATAGAGCCCATATCGAGGGCTACCACGCGTTTATTGTGCAGTACACGGGAAACTTTTTTCTGCTCGATCCGAAGAGCCAAACCCTCGGCGATGGCTGTCTTTCCAACCCCGGGTTCGCCAATCAAGACCGGATTGTTCTTTTTCCTGCGGCTCAGAATCTGGGCCACTCGTTGAATTTCCTGGTCCCGGCCGATAATTGGATCTAATTTGCCCTCCGAGGCCAGAGCAGTCAAATCACGCCCAAAGTGATCCAGTGCCGGCGTTTTCGTTTTCTTCGCTGATTGCTGCTTAGGTCTCGGTATCGTTGGTTTTCCGGCGAGAATATTTTCCAGCTCTGAGTAACAGATGGTATAATCGATGTTAAATGTTAAAAGAATCTGAGCAGCAAGACTATCCTTTTCTTTGAGAATGGAAAGAAGCAAATGTTCCGTACCGATGACGTCATTTTTGAAATTTTTTGCCTCTATATATGTCATTTTTAAAGCTTTTTCTGCACGCTTCGATAATGGCAGATTGCCAATTGTCATCGTTCCACCGGAGGGAGCCGTAGAATCCTCGATTGCCTTCTTCAGTTTAATCATATCGCAATTCAGATTCTGCAAGACTTTAATGGCAATTCCTTCCCCCTCTTTCAGAATCCCCAGAAGCAGGTGCTCAGTCCCGATATAATCATGTCCCAGGCGCATCGCTTCTTCTTTTGAATAGCGGATAACCTTTTGAACGCGACTTGTAAAATTATTTCTCATAACCATTTTATCCTATATCAACCTTTATATATCACTAGTCGACCCTTTTTAAATTAATTGAATATTTATTACAAAAAATTTACTGATGAGTTACCATCAATTCAAGTTTTTAGTTTTAAACGTCACATGTGACCATTTTTATTCCAATCTAGCATACTGGGAAATATTAGGAAAGTTCATTGGAAACGCAGTTTTTTGTACTTGACATTACAGTTTATGGCAGGTAATTTTAAATTAAACATTAACTTGAGGGTTATATTATGCGCTGGTTTATCCTATTTTTATTTGCCCCATTGCTAATATATTCTCAGGATTTAGGTCTGCTAGAACCGCTGAGAGTTGTGGATACACCAACGGCCGGAACCCTGATGCGCGGAAGTTTCCGGACAGAAATTGATGTTTATCCGAACGGCGGCATTCTTGCCGGTGTCGGTGCCGGTATTACAGACCGGTTTATGTTCGGCATTTCCTATGGTGGAACAAATATTATTGGTACCGGCGATATCTACTGGAACAAACAAATCGGTGCGACGTTGCGTTACCGCTTGTTTGAGGAAGATCTTCTTCTACCGGCCATCCTTTTGGGTTATGATTCGCAGGGATTCGGTGCCTATATCGACAGTACCGATCGCTATATTAATAAATCCATGGGAGTATTCGTGGCGGCCAGCAAAAATTTTGAATTTCTGGGAACCTTGGGCTTGCATGGAGGATTAAACTACAGTTTTGAAAATGATGATGGTCAAAAGGATCTTAATCTTTTTGTCGGTGTAGAAAAAACGCTGAATCCTGAACTGGTCATTCTCGCGGAGTACGATTTTGCCTTCAATGATGATGGTGATCACTCCGGTGGACGGCGGAAAGGGTACCTGAATGCCGGTTTGAGATGGGCCTTTGCCGGAAAATTGGAACTATCATTTATTCTCAAGGATATCTTAAAAAACCGAAAAGGTATCGAAGCGATCTCACGGGAAATCAGAATCGCCTATGCGGAAATATTCTAGTTCGTTTTATTTGTAGTGCACCTCTTAATCTGACAGTTGAGCAAATTCTAAATCCTAAGTTCGAAAACTCTAAACAAATCCAAAATTAAAATAATATTTTTTATAGTTTATATCATATGATCCGGGAAACATTCCTATTTTAGACAGGATAACGGTATTTACTGGATTCAATTTATTGATAAACCATTAATTTATAATCTCTTAGGTTTTTAATAAAATAGTCGAAGAAGTATAGTCTATTCCCCCTTAATAAAGGAGGTTAGGGGGTTGTTTATAAATAACATAAACCAATTTTATAACCCCCTTAGTTCCCCTTTTCCAAGGGGGAAACAAAGGTTTCATGCATTAAAAAATACTATTTCACCAATATCATCTTTTTAACCGCCTGGAATTTATTTGTTTTCAAAAGGTATAAATAATAACCCCTGGATCATTTGTAGGATTGTCTTTCCCAATAAAATAGATATCCAAGAGCCAGAAGGATCAAGCCGGCCCCGAAATAGAAATTGTCCGGTGGGAATTCAGCAATCAATACCATGCCACTGATAGTGGCCAATACCGGTTCCAGGAGCATCAGCAGATTGATCTTAAAAATCTCCAGATGGCGGGAGGTCCAGTTGAGGGTAGAATGACCCAGAAGATTTGGACCGATGGTTAGTAAAACAATGAATACCCAGCTTTGAAATGTAAAGCCCCACAGCGGATTACCCACCAGCAGTATATAACCCATGCTGAAAAAGGCGGCGGAACCGTAAATATAAATCAAATATCTGATAAAATCCGGTTCACTCTTGTAAATGCGGGCAATCAGTAAATAGAGAGCGAAAAAGAGAGCGGATAAAAAGGCCAATAAATCTCCCCAAAGGACGACGCCTTGCTGATAAAAATCGGTATAAACAATGATAAACATTCCAATAAATGCCAGTACGAAAACAGGAATGGTTTTGCGATGAGGAAATTCTCTTAAAAAAATGATTGATACCAATACGCCGAATAAAGGGTGCATGCTGCCAAGGAAAATCGCATTGGCAATCGTGGTCATTTGAACAGAAGCAATCCAGGTAATAAAATGGGCAGCCAGGAAAAAGCCGGCCAAAACATAGGGCCAGCGCCATTTTTCCAATGATAATAAGGTCCGTCTGGGATGGATGATCTGATAACTTAGTAAAATACAAAAACTTATAAATACACGATAAAAAGCAATAACGGCAAAGGGTACATCACCGCTCCAACGGATTAAAATGGAACTGCTGGATACGATAATGACTCCGGTCATCAATATTAAATAAATTCTGAGCATGGAAGTTTTTATTTCTTTGCGATCCTTGCGAAAATATCACGTCTTTACGGTAAAGCCAATCTATCTAGTTCCAGCGATCTTTAAACCAAGCGGTAAAACTATCAGGATTGCCCTCAAAAAACAATAATTCACCGTAAATATCGGCGCGTTGACCCGGCGCCAGGTCTGGAAAGACCGGATCGGCATGCATGCAGGGATGCTTCTGGTTGGATACCATCGCATTGGTGCTTTCATACCAGGTCATACCGACCAGGCGCTGCGCCTGATTCGAGACTGTGATCATAACAGGAAGATCGCAGACCGGGGGGCCACTGCGCCAGCCCAACTGGAAACGTCCTGATTTCCTACCACTGTCCCGGGCCTCAGCAAATCTCATCCAACCTTTATCGGGGACATGGACAAGTTTATTCTCCCACGTATAGTCGCCAAACTCCTTTATCGCCCTTAAAAAGGCACAGGTTTGCAGTTTGATCTTTGTGAGTGGTAGCTGAGATCCGTTGTCAATATAGAGATTGAGGGAGACGATTGCTTCTTCTTTTTTTACCACCGAACCGCCAAAACGAATGCCGTTTGGTAATGTTCTATCGAACGCGATTCCACCAGGACAATCCACCCAGGGCATTCTAGGCAGGTCGGGGAAAACAACCGGAAAAGGCGGATTGACATGGCTGAGAAATATTAAACCGATATTTGTAAAAATCGCTTCCGGGAAATCCAGCCAGATATAATCCTGGCTGGGCCAGGGCGGGCTGACCCAGGCAATTTGTTCAAAGGGATAATGGGGCCGCCAGTGTCCGGGCAAAATGCGAATTCCTTTCATATGGTTTTCATAGGTTAGTTTTTCTTGATTTACCTGATCAGCCAGAGTTCTTTTATAAAATGGAGAAATTAAAAGTCCGCTCAAGCCAAGGGCAGAAATTTTATTAAAACGTCGACGTGGCATCATCGTCCTACACTCCCACTTTGGTTAGTCTTACGAATTGTGTTCTAAGTATAATATTTTTCGTTTTATATTGCCAGATTAATTGTTCTGTTTCTTATACAAAAATCCAAGATCCAAATGACAAAAGATAAATAGTAACCAATTTCTGAAATACTAACGATATAACTATAAAAAACTTTAAAATGCTAACAAATCGCATTAAATTTGGGAATAATATTTATCGTAATATGAGTTATTCTAAAGGTATTGTGGGACTTTGCTATATTATAGATTATCTAGCCTGACCTATTGATAAATTAAAGTGGCCGCAGAGAATCACTCTGTGCACTCGGTGGTTATTTCTTGCATTACCGGAAAAGGTATTGTCAAAAATTGCATTGAAAAAATGAATAATATATTTGAAGTAAAATAAAGAATATTTTATCAACGCAGAGTTCGCAGGGAACGTAAAGAAAATTATTAACTCCTATGCATTAAAATGAAATATTTAAGAAAGTCATTGGATGCGCTATTAAAGTACATCGGATACTTGGTTCTGGTCTAAGTGTATACATCGGGTTATTAACAATCTGAAAGAATAAAAATAACCTCTGCGGAACTCTGCGTTCTCAGCGTCCCTCTGCGTTTAAGAAGACTTGCATTGTTGAACAACCATGTTGTATTTCATAATATTTAATTGAATGTTTTTGACACGACCCCGGAGAAAAAAGGAAAAACAATGAAAATTTTTAGAAGGTCAAACATTACTATTTATATCTTTTTGATATCCGTAGTATGTCTGATGATGTCCTGTGCCAGGAATCCGGTGACGGGCAAAAATGAATTCATGTTGCTCAGTGAGAGAGATGAAATCATGTTGGGGCAACAGAGTGATGCACAGGTTGTCCAAATGTATGGCGTATATGACGACCCGGTCCTGGCAGCCTATGTCGATGAATTGGGTCAGAAAATGGCCAAAATTTCTCACCGTTCCCACTTAAAATACGAGTTTAAAGTGATGGACAGTCCGGTGATCAATGCCTTTGCTGTTCCCGGCGGCTATATCTATATTACCCGCGGGATACTTTCCTATCTTAATAATGAAGCGGAATTAGCCGGTGTTATCGGTCATGAGATTGGACATGTTACCGCCAGACATTCGGCACAAAAATATACGGAAGCAACGTTAGCACAAGTTGGACTTGGTATTGGATCAATGATCTCAGAAGATTTTGCCCAGTATGCCGGCCTGGCTGCCCAGGGTATCGGATTACTCTTTCTGAAATTCAGTCGTGATGATGAACGGCAAGCAGATGTTCTTGGCGTAGAATATTCTACTAAGGTTGGATATGATTCACGGGAAATGTCTAATTTATTCGCCACATTAGATAAAATAAGTCATAAAGAAGGGCAGGGTGGGCTCCCCGATTGGATGTCCACCCATCCCAATCCGGCTGATCGTGTTGTTGATGTGCATAAAGAAGCGGTTAAAGTACAAAAACAACAAGGCAGCACAAATTTGAAGATCAATCGTGAAAATTTCATGGCAAAAGTAAACGGTATGGTGTATGGAGAAAATCCGCGCCAGGGTTTTGTCGAGAATGGTATCTTTTATCACCCGGATATGAAATTTCAGTTTCCAGTACCCAGTGGTTGGAAAGTCAGTAATCTGCCCTCGCAGGTACAAATGGCTTCAGCCGATCAAAAAGGGGTTGTCATCTTTACCCTGGCCGCTACCTCGACAGCAGATGCTGCCTCCGATCAATTTATTGCAAAGACAAAAGCCAAAGTGTCGGATAAAAGAATTCAACAAATTAACGGACTAAAAGCATTAGTCATGTCATCCGAAATTGCAGATGCCAACAGCGTTCTCAGACTTCAATCGTATTTTATTGAAAAAAGCGGAACAGTGTTTGAGTTCCATGGTTTATCCGATCAATCAACCTTCTCGGGTTATGAAGGAACATTTACATCTACGATGACTGGTTTTAAAGAATTGAAAGACAAGGCAAAACTGAACGTTCAGCCGAATCGGATTCAAATCAAAACAGCTACAAATAGCGGAACTTTCAAACAGATCATGGCCGGTTTCGGTATGCCTGAGAGTGAAATGGAGGAGTTGGCATTGATGAATGGGGTGGATCTGAATGATACGATTGCAAAAAATACGCAGTTAAAAACCATTGTAATAAACAGATAGGATGAGAGTTATAGCAAATTCAGTAGGATGGAAAATAAAGTAACCGGACCGTATTAGAGGTGCAGGGGAATATTTATTTCGTTAGATATTCCCTTTTAATGCCGGTTAGTTGTTCTCTGATTTCCTTCGTCACCTCCTGGATGATGTGGTCCATGGTATCTTGAGAACACATCAGATTATCCTTATAGTGTTGAAATGTTTGGCTGATAATATCTTCAAATGCCTTTCGCTCTAGATATTCATTTATCCATCTTTTAGCTTGTTCCATAATTCGCAATCCTCTTGTTTAGAAAAAATAAAATGGTTATTGCGGATTCAATTGGCGCTTCGGGAGTGATCATTTTTTTTATTATTATATGGATATAAATTAGTGGAATTCAGAAAAAAAGCAAGTGATTAACCGGTTTAATTTACATTTTTAATAGTTAACCAGGCTTAATCATACCGCAGCCATTGGCTGCAAACAAAAAAAAATAGTCCACGGATTCCACGGATTAACACGGATTTTATTTAAAAATTATTATTATTTTAGTTTTAATCCGTGCAAATCAGTTTCCGCCATGTTGTATATCCCGTTTCACGGGATAGGCGGATCCGCTGTGGCGGATAATCTGCGTCATCCGTGTTCTATTACTATCGCTGCGCCAAAGCGAGACGAGGTGGGTCAGTGCTCAGGTTCAAAGCAAAGAAATCAATGAATTTTATCATATATGTTCCTAAATTACCTAAAAATGGTAATATTCGGTCCGTTCAATTAGATGGATCTCTGAAATATAGTATAAGACGTCATTAAAATAAGAAATTCTCAAAAATATAATAAAAGGGTGATGTTGGAGAATTCATTATGAATTATAGCAGACAAGTATTTTCCAGTGAGCATGATTTTTACGCAAACCTTGGAGATGATACTCTAAGTATTGTGGAGGAAGTATTGACGCTTGATAAAAATAGCATAATCGATCGGATGTGGAAAAAAGATCATACGGTTTGGGGGAAAAATCCGAATGAGATAAGCAACCGTCTGGGTTGGTTAAAAAGTCCGGAGGTTATGGCCGATGCGGTCGATGAGATCATGCACTTTACAGATGAGATAAGAAAGGGTCAGTACAAACAAGTATTGCTTCTCGGTATGGGAGGATCGAGTCTTGCACCAGAGGTATTCCGGAATATATTTGGTGTCGCTAAAGGTTTTCCAGACCTCACAGTCCTCGACAGTACGGACCCGGGTGCTATCCGGGCAGTAGAAAAACAATTGGATTTTACACGAACGCTGTTTATTGTCTCCACGAAGTCGGGAGGAACAGTAGAAACCATTTCTTTTATGAAATATTTTTATCATGCGGCTTTGGAGACATTGGGTGAAGAAAAAGTAGGGGAGCATTTTGTCGCGATCACTGATCCAGGAAGCGGTTTAGAGAAAATGGCCAACGAGTTGGGATTCCGTAAAATATTTTTAAATGATCCGAATATTGGTGGTCGCTATTCCGCCTTATCATTTTTTGGATTAGTCCCTGCCGCACTTCTTGGCATTGATATCGCAAAATTACTTGACCGGAGTCGGGATATGACGGCAAAATGCGCCGAGTCTGTTTTGCCGGAGATTGGTCATAATACAGCAGCCTGGTTAGGTGCGATCCTGGGCAGATTAGCAATAGATGGGAAAGATAAACTAACGCTCATTTCTTCTCCTTCCCTGAAGTATTTTGGCATCTGGATTGAGCAATTAATTGCTGAGAGCACCGGCAAAAAAGGTAAAGGAATTCTTCCGGTGGATGGTGAGATCCCTGTAAAGCCGCAAAATTATTCGGATGACCGTTTATTTATCTACATGAAAATTTACGGTGAAAATGACATTGACGAAATTGCGAAAGAGATAGATAAATCCGGTTTTCCCATTGTACAACTTTTGCTCGATGATATATACGATTTGGGACGAGAATTTTTTCGGTGGGAGGTTGCCACAGTGGTTGCTGCGAGTATTCTGAAGATCAATCCTTTTGATCAACCGGATGTTGAATCGGCCAAGGAAAGCGCCCGTCGAATGGTGGCAAAATATAAGAAAAAAGGAAAATTACCGGAATTACCTGTTTCTATACAAACGGGTGGATTAACCGTATACTCAGAAATGAAGGCCGATTCACTGCAAGAATTCATCAACAGATTTTTTCAACCGCTTCATTCTGGTCCGAAGGAAGGCAATAAGAGAAGCTATATCGCTATTCAGGCTTATATGAATCCATCTGGTCAGACAGCGGATCAATTACAGGCATTGAGAACAGCAATCAGTCATCGCTTTCAGGTGGCGGTTACTGTCGGATTTGGCCCGAGATTTCTACATTCCACCGGTCAGCTTCATAAAGGAGATAGTGGTAATGGTTTGTTTATTCAGTTACTAACCAGAACAGGTGAAGATTGTCCCATCCCTGATAATCCAAAAAGTAATGAATCATCGATCGGTTTTGGTATTTTAAAAATTGCACAGGCAATGGGCGATCGGCAGGCCTTATTGAAGGCGAAACGATCGGTGTTTACAATTGATCTCGGTCTGGATATCGAAACAGGTATTCAAACACTTATTAAAACCATGGAAAGAAGATCCTGAATAAGAGCAATTCTCCGAATATTGGTATCAGGGAAAAGCAAAGCTCACCCACTTTGATTTACAACAGGTTAGATATGGAGAAATACATCAGGGAAACGGCGTGTTAATATTTGTCACTGAAGATTTTCTAAAAGATAAGCAAGTTAAATATGAACAAAATGCTCCCAATGACAAATGAAAAATTGGGAACTCGGAACTGACCATAAATTCCAAATAACAAGTACCAAATAACAAATAAATACTAATATCTAAATTCTAAACAAGTCCAAATAATCGAATATACGTTTATTTTTATTTGGTAATTGAGATTTGGTCATTATTTGGGATTTGGGATTTGGTTCTTGGGATTTACTGATAGGCCGGAAGACGTCATCTTTTATCGGGAGGATTTGATTGGATATTTGACATTGGGGTTTGTTTAGAATTTCGTATTTCGTACTTAGAATTTTTATTGATGATTACTTAACTATTGAGACGAATTATTAAGATCACACATCAACTTATGTAATATGATCGAGCAGGTATTCTATAATTTTATCGCATGATTTCGCAGATTCATCAAGTGAGGTCCTAATTTGTGACATGATAGATGCGGCATCACCCCACTCCGGGTGATTATATTGTACAAAAATTGTGGAAAGTCTTGACAGATAATCTGAATTGAAATTATCTTCGGCTGCTACTGTTATCCTATAAAGATCCCTGAATGTCCTTAGTTGGTAAGCACTCTTATTAAGGATATCCATTTCAAGGGTGATATCAGGAAGGTAGATTTTAATTTCCTTAAAAAAATCCTTAACGATTGGATCGGTAAGTCCCAAAAAAGCTTTTAACATCAGAGCAATGCCTTCTATGTCCCGCAGGCCCCCTGTGGTTTCCTTGATATTACAAGTCTCACCATCACATTGACCGACCGAATTCTGTCGGTTTCGAATTTCATCAACCATTCGTTTGATATAACGACGTTTATCCGAGAAAATAAAGCGATCCAGGATCTTTTGATAAATAACCGATTTCATTACCTCACTGCCGATGATGATTCTGGCACCAAGCAGCTGGGAAAGATCGATAAATCCTTCTTCATTTTCAGATTCAAGGTATTCAATAATTTTAGACAAAGGACTGACAAAACCATTCAATATTTCTCCTAGGCGGTAATGGGGTAAAACGCCCCGTCTGAGAATCTCCCTGTTCATTTTCGATACAATCCGGGTGGCATGTTGAAGAACTGTCTGATTATCGGTATTTACAACCGCGATCAGGTCATAATCATCGTCATAGGCTTTGCCGCGTGCATGACCGCCAGCCGCAAGAATAGCCAGCGTATCCGTACTTGGAACAGCGACTTTACTTTCTCTTTCTACTTCCTCGGCACAAATATCAAAGAGCATTTTCATGTAGTTGTCACAAAACTCGGTAAATTCATAGTTGGTAATCGTCAGATCCACACCATGCATGGTACCGATACCAACGCGTAAAAATTCGAGATCATAATAGTCGGCAAGAAATTGTTTTTTCCGCACTGTATCAGGATATCTGTCTACCATGGCCAGCAATCCGGTGGAAATCTTGAAAAGTTGGGCACGATCGGTGAGGGATTTTAGATACTCGGGATGATGATGGATGACGCGATAAAAAAAACGATGGAAATATTGACTGGACCATTTGTGAATTTTAAAAAGTTCCTTTAGTTGCTCCTGATACTCTTTTAACTGATCATCATGGACAGTTCTGGCAATGATATTATCCAGAAGTTCATATTGAGATTCCGGAAAAAATTGCAGATATTCATGCATGTATTGCGGATAATAGCTGTAAATACGGCATAAACGTTCCGTAATATAAGGCAGGTCGCCGAAATATTTTAAAAAGGAGAGGTTCATTTTATTCGCAACGGTTCCTCCCAGCATCAATTGCTGCTTCTTTGTAATAATAGTGATCAAGCGTATGATCGTAAGCGGTGAATAATGAGCCCATTCAATATATTGTTGAATTACTTTATCTTTTTGCGATTCATTTAAAGCCTCGAATCCGGTAACGAAAGCATCAAGGATTTTTTTATCGGATTGTAGAAGACCGAGTAAGTCATCCCAGTATTTTGTCCCCTCAAAAAAACGGGCAATATGAATAAACTCTTTGGGCATGGACCCTTTATATTTACCGTTGGCACCCCATTTACCTTTCTCGAGTAATTTAACAAATATAGACACCTTGTTGAGATGATCGGAAATGCTGTCGATCAGCTCATCACATATCCTGCGGATTTCTTTGACATAACGGTAATAGTTAATAATCAATTGATCCCAGGCTTTTACAGTTCCCACATCTCTATACCCCATCCTGTCTGCGATCAGAGAAAGTTGTTCGTGATCAATTTCTCCTAAACGGAAAGTATCTTCCTGTATCACAAACAATTGGAGGAGGAATTTGATTGTTTCCAGAAACGACGTTGCCTTAAACAGCAGTTCATATTGGGATTGAAACTCAGGTTCTTTTTTTATGAGGATGTTTATAATATCAAAAGCATTGACATCTTCGATATTCCGGATCGTTTTTTTCGCATATATGATCGATTTAAGAATCCTGAGACCATCGTCTTTTGGGGAAATCGTCTCTGTTTCCAGGGGTTTTATCAGTAATGCCCTGGCTTCACCAAGAATGCCACGCAGGAAACCCTCGTGAAAGCGGATATCTTTTTTAGGATTATAAAAGTATTTGAAGATGACTTCTTTTTCAAATTTGTTAAATAATTTTGTACTTCCCAGAATATACTTTGCATTTAATAATTCAGATATAATCACAACGTCCTGAATCTTCCGTGTCAACAATTCTTTGTATTCAGAGATTGTTGTGGTATAATATTGTTTTCCTACATGCTCAGAAAGATACATATGTAACGGTGTTGCGTAAACCAGCATGTCCTGCGTAATTTTTCGAAAAGTATCATTCAGGCGCTCGACATTGGTGTCGTCTATCGTGATCACGCCTATGTCAATATCGTCCTGATCAGAGCGTGTCCCAACACTACACACAAAAAACTCCGGCCGGGTCTTCTTGGGAAGGTATATCTCGATGAGGTTTTCTAAGTATATACGGGTAAGTTCTCTGAAATCTTTACCAATCTGGATCATAAAATTATAATAGTCATCCGTGAGAGTAGCCCCGGAAGCGATCCCCAATTCCAAAATATCCAAATTTCGAAAATTCATATATAGAAATTGAAGGGCATAGTAACAGCTGAGATGCTGGACTTTTGTTCTCGAATCCTCAGAGAGATTGGCAATGATCCTCATCTCTTCCTCGGGCGAAAAACTCGATCGCCATAAATGCACCTGCATAAGATTACCGGAAGATTCTAATGCCTGTAAAAGGGAATCTTTAAATCGGTAGATGGTATGAATATATTTTTGATGGTGATTTCCAAGGGTAGCTACGTGTTTTTCAAGAATTTCGAAAGGATCCATAGGTAAAAATAATTTAAGTATTTGTTAATATGTGATTTCTTTAGTGTCCGGTTTAAAAAATTGATTCAATTATGGATTAAAAAAACTCATCCCCAAACCCCTTCTCTTGAAAAGAGAAGGGGCTCCCTAAAATCCCTCTCTTTCCAAGAGAGGGATTTAGGGTGAGTTCTTTAAATCAAGTCTCTATGTTTATTAAATCTCTAAACCATTTGATTTTCCGGTGATAATTGCTAATGATTAAAATTTTAACCGGACACTCATGATGTGATTTAACTAATGTTATGTCCATTTTTACGGACTAAAAAACCTGATTATACTATAATTGTCAAGATTATCAAGGATATATAGAGGTGAGAAAGCCTGATTCCGTAATATATTCTGCTGAATTCTTTACGTCGTTCAAAAAAATTCTACTATATTTTTTCTAGTTGGTAACAGTTGATTCGTCTTTGATAAGTTCCTGTCCGTATTTAAAAGCAGTGATATTTGTTTCTTCTGTTCCTTTGGGTACACGGGCCCGGATGGCATTGATGATCGCTTCAGCAGAAACAACCCGGGACAATCTTTCAATGGCACCAAGAGCAATGATATTGGCTACGATTTTTCGCCCTATTTTTTCTTCGGCAATCTCTGTAATAGGAAAGGCGTACACCCGAAATTTACCTTCCGGTAATCGTTTTACATAGTTTGAATCTGTGATAATGATCCCACCATCTTTGACCTCATAAGCATATTTATCGATTGCCTCCTGTGTCATGGCCAGTAAGAGATCAATGTTAGTCGCCTTGGGATAATCAATATCCCCATCGCTGATAATTACTTCTGATCGGCTGGCACCGCCTCTGGCTTCAGGACCATAGGATTGACTCTGGGTCGCATTTTTGTCATCATAAATGGCCGCTGCTTCGGCAAGGATCTTTCCAATAAGAATTAATCCCTGGCCACCAGCGCCGCTAAGGCGAATTTCATAACGAAAGCTCATGAGATGGTTTCCTTTTATCTTCTTTGCGCCTGAGACATAATTTTATCATTTGTACTGATATAATCAGGCAATTCGCGATCCGCCAGGACACCGGTAATGATCCGGCCGCGGAGATCTTCCGGTGACATTGTCCTGGCTTTCTCAACATTGACAGCTTGAGATTTCTGATCTAGAACCAGGTCCTTTGGTAACCCCTTTTTGTTTATCTTCCCGTACGCCGTAGGGCAGGGGGACATAATTTCGACCAGCGAGAATCCTTTCTTTCTGATAGCCTGTTCTATCATTCTTTCTAATGCTTTGGCATGATAAACGGTTGAACGGGCGACATATGAGGCACCGGCTGCAACCGTGAGACCAGCGATATCAAAAGTGTTTTCCATACCGCCATAGGGTGCTGTGGTAGCAAAATCACCCATAGGTGTTGTCGGAGAAACTTGCCCGCCGGTCATACCGTAGATAAGATTGTTATATAGCAACACGGTAAGATTTATATTTCTTCTTGCCCCATGAATCAAATGATTTCCGCCAATCGCTGTGGCATCACCATCACCGGTAACAACCAGGACGGTAAGCTCAGGACGTGATAGTTTCAGGCCGGTAGCAAACGGAATGGCTCTGCCATGCGTCGTATGTAATGTATTAAAGTCTACATATCCGGGTGTACGGCTGGAACAACCAATACCGGAGACCATAGCGATTTTGTTTGGATCCAACCCAATATTATGAACAGCGCGCAGAATAGCTTTCAGGGCAATCCCATCACCACAACCTTCACACCAGATATGGGGAAATTTATCTTTTCTTAAATAAGGAAAATAATCCATAAATCAGATACACTCCTTGATTTTTGCATGAATTTCTTCGGGATGAATTGGTTCACCGGTAATTTTATTAACCCGCAGGACTTCCATTTTTCCCTGAACAGCGTGTTCCACTTCATGAGCAATTTGGCCCAAATTTAACTCGGGAACGATTATATGAGAAAGTTTTTGGCTAAATTTACGGATGGCCTCCGTGGGAAATGGCCATAACGTCTGAATTCGCAACATTCCAACGGGAACGCCTTCTTCTCTTGCCATACGAAGCGCAAAACGGGAGGAACGGGCACTGGAACCATAAGAGACGATTCCAATCGTCGCGTCATCTGTATTCGTTTCCTCATATTGTATTATTTCATCTTTATATTTATCTAATTTAGTGTTAATACGCATTAACATTGCTTCTATTTTATCCGTATCATTGGTCGGAAAACCGGTTTCATCGTGTACCAGCCCGGTTACATGGTAACGGTAACCATCGCCAAAATTTGCCATCGGCGGGATCATCGATTCATCGTTGACATAGGGCAGATAGTCATCCGGAGCCATGGTTGGTTTTTTTCGATTGATAATTATAATTTTGTGAGGATCAGGAAGTTCTACTTTTTCATATACATGCCCGATAATTTCGTCTAATAATAAAATCACCGGAACACGATATTTTTCCGACATGTTAAACGCTTGAATGGTCATGTCGTAACTTTCACGCACACTGGCCGGGGTTAGGGTGATAATCGGGTGATCCCCGTGGGTACCCCAACGGGCCTGCATAACATCTCCCTGGGCAGGCAGTGTCGGTAGCCCTGTACTGGGTCCTCCGCGCATCACATTAACAATGACACACGGAACCTCAGTAATTGCCGCATAACCTATATTTTCCTGCTTTAATGAAAATCCCGGCCCACTGGTGGCCGTCATCGATTTCGAGCCTCCCAGTGAGGCCCCGATGATGGCACCCATGGCCGCAATTTCATCTTCCATTTGTATGAAGCGTCCACCAATTTCTGGTAGTCTTTTGCTTAATTCTTCGGCGATTTCAGAGGAAGGGGTTATCGGATATCCTGCAAAAAATTTGCATCCGACATCAATCGCCCCTTGAGCGACAGCAATATTCCCCTGCATCATGTATGTTCGGGAACTCAATAGATTTAACTCCTTAATCCGTTACGGTTTTTTTCTTTCTTTCCGGTGGATGAACCACAATGGCAAAATCAGGGCACAGCAATTCACACATCATACAACCGGTACACTGGTCAATATCTACAACCTTAGCAACAAAATCCTGCATTACAAGAACCTTACGGGGACAAATATCGACGCAGATTTCGCATCCTTTGCACCAGGATTCATTAATGATCACACTGGCCTTTTGATTCATTGATCCCCCTTCTCAGGCATGAAAATCATTTATTTTAACGGGTTTATATCTATATTCTTTATTCGTCATTGATTTGTGTGGTGAACCGTTATGGACTTAAACGATTTTAAGCGTAATATAGCGCAAGAAAAAATAAAGAACGAAGAACTGAAATGAATAACTTTTTTCTTCAACCCTGCAATCTAGATCCATACGCGGCCTTTAATATTACCGACACAAATTAATATAGAATCAATTATCTTAACTTATTAACAAATTTAACAATTCTTTTTTTTATTGCCAAACAAGTTTTAACTGTTTTTTTAATAATAAGTTATTATAACTGAAATTTTACCGAAAAAGATCCCAGTGCAGGTAGGGTTGCGAGCGTGCCGCGACCTTGATCGTGAGGCGTAGAGCGTAATGCGAAGAGAGAAAGGTGAAGAGGGAAGAGCGTTTGTCCTAAAGCGTAATACCCGAACTTCGGGTGTTAAGTTTAATGTAGAGGCGCATTGCGATGTGCCTACGGGTATAAGATATAGGGTATAAGGTATAAGGATATAGGAAAAGGATTGATTAAAGTTTATCCGGTAAGTTTAATGATCTCCTTTGAGATGGTGTTGAATATAGGTTTTATCGATCGTGGTGAACATCCTGATCGGTGTAAACATTTTAAACAAGACCGGAAACCCGATCTTAATTAACTGGGCGCCGTGTCGAATGGTTTCTTTGTCCGGATCCGTATTTTTCGGGAACTGTACCATCGCAATACCAGGCAGATGATAGGTTTTTAAGGATTTCACCTGTTGATGAATTTCGGGGGATGACGTTGAATAAAGCAAAATAAAATCTGATTCAATGACTGATTTAACATATTCCTGTGAATTGGGCTGAACATGATGCACATTATATTGACAAAAGTTTTTTAATATACTTAATATTTTATCAATATCCTCTGTACCGCGGGAATTATCAATCACTAGTATATGAATCGTCTTTACTAAAGAAGAATAAGTCTCTGTCAAGGCAGTCTTTATTGTATGTGTCTGTTCTCTTAAGGCTGTCTTTGTGTCCGAACATAATTCAGCTAATGAAATACTGAATTTTTGGACTTTATCGATATTTTCGGTTGAAGGTGGGACATCGAGGGTATCAATATCTTTTGCCAGCGACTCAAAATCTTTATTTTTTAAATATTTACTGATTATCTGTAGTGCCTGATTGAGAAATTTTACATTTGATTGATATGATCGATGTATCTTTTCCGGTATCTCCTGATTGGCAAATTTGTTTGCATAATAAAGTGTTGGCAGGGGTCGGATAAGGGTGAGAGGGATATCTTTTAACAGCCTGGGTTTCCTGATTTCTTCATACATTACATGCATCCTTTTTTATTTACACTTTTACCAACAATAACTTTGTATTTCCACCTCGGCGCCACCCGCCTCTGGCGGGGGCAGGGATCGGTCGGGCGATTAACAGAGCTTGAAAATACCGTATATCAAATCATGTGACATAAAATTGTCCGCGAACAAAATCTTCCATCAGATACCACATTTCCTGGATATCAAGACTCATAATCACAAGATTCGCTCTGTTGCCGTCAATATCGGTCACGTGTTTCCTGAGGACCGTTTCTTTTTTAAATCCCAGACGTTCAAAAGCATTGATCGCAGCAACCTGATTTTCCATCATTTCTGCTTGAATTTTGTAGAGATCAGTTTTCAGGGCCTGGAAGAATATTTCGCGGGTTAATATTGTGCATAAACCCTGTCTCTGAAAGTCCGGTGCTACCACCACTCTGATCTCACCCAGATGCCTGGTCCAGCCGAACTCGGCCCGAAATAAGGTCCCGATAGCGACGATTCTGTTATGATCAAGGACAAGCACCGGATAAACCAGATCATAATTCAAGTTGCCAAATCTTTTTTCGATATTTTCCTTTTTCGTAACATCCGCTCTTAAGTACATGCGATCCTGTGCTGGTAAAGACTGAAAAAAATTAATAAGATTATCCATGTCATTTTCTGTTAGAAGGCGTATGATCAATTCTTTACCGCTTTTTAAGGTAATTTCTTTAGGATATTCGTCCATGACAGTCTCCTTAAAATTATTTCAAAGAAAGGTCAAATTGAATAGGTGTTTGATACCGCTAAAATCATTTAAGGCCCCTGGCGGACAGCCAACAACGCATAATTGGTTGTTATTCGTCCATCGGGAGGCCTAGAGAACGAAATCAATTATTCAAAACAATCAAAGTATTTACAGCTGTTTTAAGAGCAAAAGTAGTTCAGATTCAATAGGGATTGGCGAGACGGTTGTAACCGGATCAAGATACCGTTGAGTCTATATTGTATGGGGGTGATAACCGGTGTTCAATATACGCCGTTAATTAAGTGAAATCCACAAAAAATATAAAATATTGTTTAAATCCCCGAGCTGATAAACCCTGGTCTGGTAGTAGTAATCATCCGGGGCGCCGGGAGGATAAATAAGTTGAATGTCTGGAGAGATACAATTTATCACCGGAAGGGATTGCGGTGGAACGAAAATTCACCCATGAATTCCGGGAGTATTTGAGAAATTCCCTGCTATTATTGATTCAAGAATGAAAAACAAACAAATTGACTATTGAATCAATATGCACTATATTATTTCAAAATACTCGGATTCATACTTGTCTTAACTCGTTTAAGGATAGTAGGTTGTAGAGATGGTTTTATACCTTCTGAACCGGCTGATCCGCTTAACAGCGGCTCCGAATACGATGACGGTCTTGATTTCGATACATTCCTGATCGAATACTGAACAATTCACACGCTAATTCCTTCTCCATTGACACTTTCTTCTCCATTTCACAGGCTAAACTGAACAGTTCTTGTGATTTGCCAGTTTGTACATTTTTATTTCAAATGCCTTTCGGTGATTATTAGCATAAATCACAAAATTTCTTCTAACCAATGGGGGATCCATGAAATATTGGCGTACACCCTTGGACATTGACCGCGTTAAAATTCCTACCGGTGAAGTACATATTATAAGGGAAAGATGCAAAGGTTGCAGTTTTTGCGTGGAATATTGTCCGAAGGATATTCTGGAACTTTCGGATGATTTTAATTCAAAAGGATATCATCCACCAATTGTAAACAATCCGAAGGAATGTGTCCATTGTCAATTATGTGAAATGCTCTGTCCGGAGTTTGCTATTTATGTTGTTTTAAAAGATGAAAAGGAGCCTGCCTATGAAAGCTGATCCTGTAGGTGTTTTGACCGGTGCTCATTATCTTGACGGGGATAAAGCCTGTGCAGAAGGGGCGATTGCCGCCGGCTGCCGTTTTCTCGCCGGCTATCCGATTACACCTTCCACAGAAGTGGCGGAAAGAATTTCCGAAAGATTCCCCCTGGTCGGTGGTTTTTTTATCCAGATGGAGGATGAGATCGCCTCTATGGCCGCTATACTGGGCGCCTCATGGACCGGAGTGAAATCTATGACTGTTACTTCCGGTCCGGGATTCTCATTGATGATGGAAAATATTGGTCTTGGCGCTATGTTGGAAACACCTTGTGTGGTTGTAAATGTGCAAAGGGGTGGTCCTTCGACAGGTTTACCAACTTTACCCGGCCAGGCGGATCTAATGCAGGCGCGGTGGGGATCCCACGGTGACTATGAAATAATTGCCCTTTGTCCTAATTCTCCTCAAGAATGTTTTGATTTAACGATCACTGCCTTTAATCTTGCCGAAAAGTACAGAGTACCGGTATTTTTTATGATGGATGAGTGCGTCGGGCATATGACGGAAAAGGTAGTGATCCCCCCGGCGAATGATATTGAAGTTGATATCAGAAAATATACAAAAAAGAAACCGGAAGACTATTTGCCCTATGAGTATGGGGAGAGTCTGGTACCGGATATGGTAAAAGCCGGGGATGGATATTTCTTTCACGTCACCGGATTGACACATGATGAAAAGGGTTATCCGATAATGGACTGGAAGACCCAGGAAAAGTGTGTGCATCGCATTATCGATAAAATCCAAAAAAATGCTGACGATATCATTATAACCGAGGAAGAGAATATAGAAAAAGCGGAGGTTATTGTTATTTCCTACGGTATTACTTCCCGTGTCGCCCTGCGCGCGATTCAGATGGCAGAAGAAAGCGGATTGAAAAACATTGGCCGTTTACGATTGCTTACCATCTGGCCATTCCCCGAGAAAAGAATACGGGAACTGGCGAAAAAGGTGAAAGCATTTGTAGTTCCTGAAATGAATTACGGGCAAATGGTGCTGGAAGTTGAGCGCTGTGCTGCCGGTAATTGTAAATCTATTCTGGTCCCCCACGGTGGCGGGACTGTTCATGAACCAGAGACTATTCTCAAGGCCATCCAGGAGGCATATAAATGAAGGTAGATACAATGGAAAAGGTTATTGAAAAAACAAAAACAAGGAAAAAGACAACGGAACAGCCAGAGATGGAGCATCATCCGTTGGAAGCCTGGTTACGCATGGACCGGATCCCGCATATCTGGTGCTCAACCTGTGGGATCGGTACGGTTGTTACTTGCTTTATCGAAGCGCTTAAAAAGACCGGTTTTGAGCGGAATGATGTATGTGTGGTCTCCGGAATTGGCTGCAGTGGGCGTATCTCCGGATACATTAAACAGGATTCCTTTCATACGACGCATGGCCGGGCAATTCCATTTGCGGTTGGCTTAAAGCTGGCCAATCCACGCCTGAAAGTTGTTGTGCTCAGTGGTGATGGAGATCTGTCCTCCATCGGCGGTAACCATTTGATTCACACAGCCCGCCGTAATATAGATCTCACGATAATCTGTATTAATAATTTTATTTATGCCATGACCGGAGGGCAGGTAGCACCAACCACACCCAAGACGGCCATCGCCACAACAGCTCCATACGGAAGTTACGAAAATCCTTTTAATTTGCCGAAATTGGTTGCTTCCTGCGGGGCGGTGTATGTTGCCCGATGGACAGCATTACACGTCCGGCGTTTGACAACCTCAATGACCGAAGCCATGCAAAAAAAGGGTTTCTCCTTTGTTGAAGTTATTTGTCCCTGCACTACGCTTTATGCGCGTAAGAATAAACTGGGAAGCGGATTAGATTTAATGAAATTTTATCATGATAATTCAATCATTTCCCATGGGGCTGATCCCAAGGATGTCGATATCACCTTCCAGAGTAAAATAAAAGTTGGAAAATTTATTGATATCGATAGATCCTGTTATTTGGATGGATATAATAAATATATGAAGGGCAGATTGGGAGATAAATTCAAACCGTACGGAGTAGAAGATGAAAAAGAACATTGAGATCCGTATTGCCGGATTTGGCGGTCAGGGAATTATCCTGGCCGGCTATATAATCGGTAAGGCAGCGGCCATTTATGATGATAAATTTTCGACACTTATTCAGAGTTTCGGACCGGAAGCAAGAGGCAGTTCCTGTTCGGCGCAGTTGCTTATTTCGCAATCTCAGATACTTTATCCGTACCTGGTTCAACCGGATATTTCGATCGTTCTCTCCCGTGATGCTTTTGATAAATTCGGTGGGGAGCTTAAGCCAGGTGGTATCATGTTGATTGAAAAAGATCTGGTTCATCCGGAAAAGGTGTCAAAAAAAATAAAGATGTTTGCCATTCCGGCCACACGTCTTGCGGAAGAGATGGGCCGGAAAATCGTGATGAATATCATTACGGTAGGATTCTTTGCTGCAACAACCGGTATTACATCTTATGAAGCAGCACGCAAAGCGGTTGAAACATCCGTTCCACCGGGTACAGAAGAAATGAATTTAAAAGCGTTCGATACAGGTTTTGAATATGGAAAAAGGCTGATTGATACAAAAGCTGCAAAAGTAAAGGAGTAAACCCAGATAATCGATAACATTTTTATTCACCTTAAAATGTCAGGAGATAAATGGCGAGTGTAGCGAATGGCCCGAAAGGCGCCTTAATAATCGGTGGGGGTATTGCCGGTATTCAGGCAGCGCTGGATCTGGCCGGTGCTCAGTTCCAGGTATATCTGGTGGAACGCCAGCCAAGTATCGGCGGTACAATGGCCAAGCTGGATAAAACATTTCCCAGCATGGATTGCGCCATATGAATTTTAGGGCCGAAGATGATGGATGTCGGTCGACATCCCAATATTAAACTGCTCACAAATTCAGAGGTAGTGGCGCTCAAAGGTAAACCGGGCAACTTTAAGGTAAAAGTCGTTCGCAAAGCCCGCTTTGTCGATGAAAGTGAATGTACCGCCTGCGGTGAATGTGCCAGTGTTTGCCCCATTCTTCAACCCAATGAATTTGATGAAGGTCTTGCTCTGCGGCGGGCTATTTTCTCACCCTTTGCCCAGGCCGTGCCCTCGGCTTATGTGCGAAATGCCGAGGATTGTCTGGGAACAAACCCGATCGCCTGCGGAAAATGTATGGAGGCGTGTCAGAAAAACTGCATTGATCTGGACATGCCGGACGAGATCGTTGATTTAGAGGTTGGAGCGGTCATTTGCGCCACCGGTATCGACTATTATGATCCGAGAGAAGCCAGTGAATATGGCTATACCCGTTTTCAGAATGTCGTAAATAGTATTGAGCTAGAAAGACTACTCAGCCCGGGCGGTCCCACTGCAGGAAAACTGCTGCGTTTTACCGACGAAAAAGAACCCAATCATATCTCCTTTATTCAATGTGTCGGTTCACGTTGTATTCACCGGGATATACCTTACTGCAGCCGGATTTGCTGTATGAATGCGATGAAAAGCGCCCTTCTGATCCGGGAAGCAAATCCATCCGCACAAATCGATGTTTTTTATATAGACATCCGTGCCTTTGGTAAAGGATTTGAACAATTCTATTACCGTGCGATGCACGAAGCAAACGTTAATTTTGTGAAGGGAAAACCATCACGGGTTGAAGAGGATCCCCAATCAGGAGACCTGATCATTCTATCAGAAAATGTGGATACGGGCAAGACCGATCGTATTCGTACCGAAATGGTTATCCTCTCCGAAGCACTGGTCCCTGCCACAGGATCTCATGATCTGGCAAAAATACTGGGTATTAAAACCGATAAGCGTGGTTTCTTCTCTCCCGCTGATTCCTGTGGTGAACCGATAAGCGCTACCCGTGAGGGTGTATTTCTCTGCGGATGTTCCACCGGACCAAAGGATATTACCGATTCCATCGCCGAGGCTTCTGGTACAGCCATTCGTGCTTCACAATATCTGACAGCACATAAGCTACCTGATATTAAAGAGGAAATACCGGATTATGATTATGGAGGTCCGCTGCGCATTGGTGTATTTGTATGCCACTGCGGCTCGAATATTGCCGGTGTTATCGATGTTGGACAACTGAAGACCTATGCCACCCAATTGGAACATGTCGTCTACTCCGAAGATTTATTATTTGCCTGTTCTGAAAGCACGCAACGGAGCATTCAAGAGAAAGTGCTGGAAAATAAACTAAATCGTGTGGTAATCGCTGCTTGTACGCCTCGGACCCATGAGCCGATTTTTCGTGAAACCCTACGCAGTATAGGACTTAATCCGTATTTGTTTGAAATGGCTAATATCCGTGACCATTGTTCATGGGTACATCAGCAAGACCCGGGAGCGGCAACAGATAAAGCTAAAGATTTGATTCGCATGGCGGTTGCACGAGCACGTAAACTGGAACCATTAGAACCAAAAGAGATGGAAATTGGCCATAATGTTCTGGTTATCGGCGGCGGTATTGCCGGATTGGAAACGGCAATTCAACTGGCCCGGCGTGATTATAATGTCATTGTAGTTGAACGAGATGAGCATCTCGGTGGTACGACCAAACAGCTGCATTCAATATATCCCAGTGGAAAACCGGGTGAATCCTTGATCCAGGATAAATTGAAAGAAATTTACGAGCGGGATATTAAAATATTCACACAGACTACGATTGCTGAGATCAGTGGTTATGTCGGAAATTTTAAAGTGAAACTTAAGCCACATGATGGTCAGATAGCTCCTCCCCCTTTAGAATCAGGAGCGATTGTGTTGGCAACGGGATTCCAAATGTATCAACCGAATGAGGGGGAATTTGGATTTCTGAAATTCCCGAATGTCATCACCAATATGGAAATGGAGAAATGGTTTCCATCAGCAAAAAAACCACTCTTTGAAGGAAAACCGGTCCAGCATGTGGCCTATATCCAGTGTGTTGGTTCCAGAGGTGCCGAAGGCATTCCTGAATGCTCCAGATACTGTTGTCAGGCAGCTATTAAACAGGCCATTGACCTGCGCAAAATGGGTGTTCATGTGACCATTTTTAACCGCGATATTCGTGTTTATCACCATGAAGCGGAGACGATGTATCGTGAGGCAAGAGAACGGGGAGTTACTTTTATCCGTTTCAAACCGGAAAATGAGCCCCGCCTTATCGGCAGCGAACTGTTGGAAGCCATACATTTCACTGATTCTGTTCTTCAGGCAGATATTGAAATTCCCTGTGATCTTCTCGTACTTTCAGTGGGCATGCGGCCGGCGGTAAAATCGATAGAGGAAATCCAAAAATTTATAAAAGTTCCGGTTGGTATGGACGGTTTTTTAATGGAAAAACACCCCAAGTTCGGACCGGTGGAAACAAACATCCAGGGCGTATTTATTGCCGGTTGTGCCCAGGGTCCTAAAGATATTGCAGATTCAATCGCCCAGGCCAATGCCGTAGCAGCGAAAGTTGATGCCTTATTATCCCGCGCCACCATTTGGATGGAGCCGATCACTTCCTATGTACAGAAGGAACTCTGCCGGGGATGCGGAACCTGTGTGGATGTCTGTGAATATGGGGCCATAAAACTGACAGATAGTGGCACGGTTATGGTAGCCGAAGTAAATGAAGCACTATGTGAAGGTTGTGGTACCTGTTCAACGTATTGTCCAACCGGTGCGATTGATATTCATCATTTTCGCGACGAGCAAATTGAATCGATGCTGGAGGCGTTTTTAATCGAATAGTGTATTTCGTAGGGCGTGGGGCGTAAAGCGTAGAGCGTGATGCGTAGAACGTTTTACGAGAAGAGATATTGATCTTAGACATTGGCATTGAATGTGCATAGCAATCTTGTGAAGCGTTACGCGTGGTGTGTAGCGCGTGAAACAGGAAGAGATGTTTACGGGATTCTCTTTGACAAAATGAAAGAACATCATAAAATGCACAATTCTAAAAAGGTGTCAAGGCTCGCGCTTAGTTATTATGATTTGGAAGTATTCAGAATAGCTTTTAAATCAGCAATGCTAATATATAATTTATCAAGAAAATGGCCTGCTGAAGAGAGGTATTCTCTGACAGATCAAATCAGACGCGCATCACGTTCGGTCTGTAGTAATATTGCAGAAGCTTGGCTAAAAAGACGATATCCAGCCCATTTTATCAGCAAATTAAGTGATGCGGATAGTGAATCTGCTGAAACTGAGGTTTGGCTCCATTTCGCTTTTAATTGTGAATATTTGGAAAAGAAGCATTTTGAGAACCTTAAAGATGAGTATGATCATATATGTCGAATGTTGACGATAATGATGTCAAATGCTAATAAATGGAAGTTAAGTAATTAATATCGTGGTTTTTTCGTTGACTATTCAGATTTCAGAGTATTTTAGACGCTCAACGCTCAACGCTCAACGCTAAACGCTCTACGCTCAACGCTTCACGATAATAGGGTGCAAGAATGACAAAACAACAACAAAAAAAGAATCAGGATTTTGAGCCTAAAATCGTTGTATTTGCCTGTAACTGGTGTAGTTATCCGGCCGCGGATTCTGCAGGAATTAATCGTCTGCAATACCCGCCGAATGTGAGGATTATACGGACGATGTGCATGGGCCGGGTCGATCCGGGTTTTGTACTGAAGGCTCTGGCCATGGGTGCAGATGGTGTACTGATTTCCGGTTGCCACTTTGAAGATTGTCATTATAGTTTTGGGGCAAGAAAAGCAGCCGAGCAGTATAAAAAACTGGAAAAAATTGTACGTATGCTTGGTTTTGAAGATGACCGTATCCGTCAGGAATTTATCTCTGCCGCTGAATTTCCCAAGTTTGCCCGTATTGTCAGGGAGATGGTGGCCCAGGTAAAAAAACTAGGCCCCAGTCCGCTGACAAGGGGTATCGTCTATAAACAAGAAGCCTTGGAATCAGAATTGATCAGTGAGATAAGTGAACAATAATTACAGAAGATTTAATTGATAAAAAATCATTGAGGAAGTTTAATTGGTTATTTCGAGATCCCGTTTAATCGGGGATTCGGAATGACGTTGTGGGAAATGGCCGTATGATAAAAAATAGCGAAATGAATTATGCAAATTGATCAAAAACTTATTCGGGAAACCAACGCCTATAGTTGCCTGGAATGCGGTAAGTGTACGGGAACCTGCCCGGTATCCAGATACTCACAGACATTCTCTCCAAGGCAAATATTAACCGGAACCTTACACAACACCCACCCGGATGCCTATTCGAATAAAGATCTCTGGTCCTGTTTAACCTGTAAACGTTGTGATGAGGTGTGCCCTTCAGATATTAAATATATTGATTTTATTCTCTTAATCCGCCAGTTTAAAGGGATCGAAAATCGCGAAGGAACCTGTTCTCACGGGGGTGTTCTTGAATCTATTTCCCGCATCATGATGGCCCCAAACTTGAAACAGAATCGACTGAGCGGATTAAACGGAGAATTCCAGACATCCAAAGATAGTGAATATCTGTATTTCATGGGCTGCCTGCCTTATTTCGATGTAATATTTTCCGACATTGAAATGAATGCAATGAATATCGCCCGTAATACTTTAAAAATACTGAACTACTTTGATATTAAACCGCAGTTGCTTGTTGATGAAAAATGCTGTGGACATGATTCGTATTGGAATGGTGATGTTCAGACTTTTCAAAATCTGGCCACCGCAAATATTGAACAGATAAAAAATTCCAAAGCTAAAAAAATAATTACTTCTTGCCCGGAATGTTACCGGACACTCAAAGTTGATTATCCCCGCTATCTTGGTAAACAGGAATATGAAGTATTTCATATCAGCGAGTTTTTAGAACAACAGATTTCATTAAAAAAACCTAATCTTAAAAGCGAGCCATTAAAGGTTACCTTTCAGGATCCCTGCCGTCTGGGGCGTCATATGAACATTTATGAACCACCAAGAGAAGTTCTCAAATCGGTTTCGGGCATCGATTTTTCTGAAATGGGGCATCATCATAAACGTTCCATATGTTGCGGAGTCTCCGGTTGGATGAATTGTTCCCAGGTATCGAAACAGATACAGGCTAATCGCTTACATGAAGCAGCCGCTACCAGTGCCGATATTCTGGTTACCAGTTGTGCCAAATGCCAGATCCATTTTAAATGTGCCCTGCAAGATCAAAAACTGAGTGAAGAGGTATCCGTCGAAGTCAGGGATTTAACCGAGGTCATCGGCGAGAGTTTGCAATAATGTAGAGGCGCATTACCATGCGCCTCTACATGTAGGGGCACGGCGTGCCGTGCCCGCCCGAGAACACAGGGCACGATATATATAGCGGCGCATTGCCATGCGCCTGAAAATGTAGGGGTACGGCGTGCCGTGCCCAAAGGTATAAGGTATAAGGAAATCGAGGAGACGGGTCGGTGACCCGTCTAAAGTAAGAAGTAAGAAGTAGGAAAAGAGAAGAGCGTGTAAGGACATGGTTTACATGTCCGAATGAGTAGAGGCGCGTTGTGATGCGCCGGAATAAGTAATGGCGCAGTATACGGCGCTTTACCATTAATATTTTACCAATCCCTTTGAGGGGGAACAGGATGGAAGAAGAAAAACTTCGTATTGGTGTGTTTGTCTGTGATTGCGGTCTGAACATTGCCGGCACGGTGGATACGGAAGCAGTGTCCAAGTATTCGGAAACCCTGGACGATGTGGTAGCGGTGATCCGAAATAAGTACACCTGTGCCGATCCAGGACAGAATGAGATCAAAAAGGCGATCAAGGAGCATCAATTAAACCGGGTGGTTGTTGCATCCTGTACGCCAAAGATTCACGAACCGACTTTCCGACAGTGCATTGCTGACGCCGGATTGAATCCCTATCTTTATGAAATGGCTAATATACGCGAACACTGCAGCTGGGTGCACCAGGATGAAAAAGAGAAAGCCACAGAAAAAGCCAAGGATCTGGTTCGGAATGCCGTGGCCAAAGCGCGGAAACTTGAACCGCAAATGGAAGCAGAAGTACCGGTTACTCGGACGGCACTGGTTATCGGTGGCGGCGTGGCCGGTATTCAGTCGGCACTGGATCTGGCTGATGCGGGTCATCAGGTATACCTGGTTGAAAAACAACCCAGTATCGGTGGTATTATGGCCGCCCTTGATAAAACCTATCCGACCATGGATTGCTCCATATGAATTCTCGGTCCTAAAATGATGGATGTCGGTCGACATCCCAGAATTAACCTTCTTGCCTACAGCGAAATCGAACATGTGTCCGGTTTTATCGGAAATTTCCATGTGAAAATACGTAAAAAAGCACGATACGTAGATGAGAATGCCTGTACCGCCTGCGGCGATTGTGTGAAAGATTGCCCGGTATCGGTTCCTGATGAATATCAACAGGGTCTTTCATCCCGGAAAGCTATTTATATTGAGCTCCCACAAGCCGTGCCATCCGCTTATCTGATCGATATGGAGCATTGTCTCGGCAATAATCCCATCGCCTGTGGTAAATGTATGGAGGCTTGTGATAAGGACTGCATTGATTTTGATATGCAGGATGAAATGATAGATCTGGAAGTCGGAACCATCATCGTTGCCACGGGAATGGATGTTTATGATCCCACGGAAATGGATGAATTCGGTTATCGTTCGTATGAAAATGTGATAACCAGTATGGAATTTGAACGCCTGATCTGTGCCGGAGGTCCTACGGAAGGACATTTTGTAAGACCAACGGACCATACCTTACCTAAAAAGATTGCCTTTATTCAGTGTGTGGGTTCCCGCTCGGAAAAATTGGGCAGGAATTACTGCAGTAATATCTGCTGTATGAATACGATCAAGGATACGCTGCTGTTAGCCGATCATTATCCGGACGTACAATGTGAAGTTTTCTATATCGATATCCGCGCCTTTGGTAAGGGATTTGAAGATCTCTACATGAGAAGTAAGGAATCCGGCGTTAATTATATCCGGGGAATTCCAGGTGATGTATGGGAAGATCCAAAAACAAAGAGTCTCTTCCTGAGCGTCGAGGATACAACCAGTGGAAAGGTACGGATCCATGAAGCAGATTTGATCGTTCTTTCTGTTGGTGTGGAGCCACGGAAAGATATGAAGTCGCTGCAACAGCTGCTCACGTTATCGAGCAATGCCGATGGATTTTTGCTCGAATCACATCCCAAATTGAAACCGGTCGATTCACCGACACGGGGAATTTACTATGCCGGATGCGTGGAGTCCCCCAAAGATGTTAAAGATAGTGTTACCCAGGCCAGTGCTGCTGCTGCCAGGGCCAGTATAATTCTTAATGCCGGACGGGTGAAAATCGAAGCAATAACAGCGATGCTGGATACAGAATTATGTAATTTCTGTGGTGTCTGTGCCCGTGTCTGTCCTTATCATGCCATTGAGCCACCGGATAAAAAAGCGGGCATCTATCCGAATATCATTCAGGCTGCCTGTGCCGGCTGTGGTACATGTGGTGCGGAATGCACGATGGATGCGATTACTATGCGTCATTTTACCGATCTACAGATGATCGCCCAGATTGACTCTATTCTTGAGAACAAGCCGATGGAAAAGGTCGTTGCCTTTGCCTGTAACTGGTGTTCCTATGCCGGCGGAGATCTTGCCGGGACATCCAGAATACAGTACCCGCCAAACATACAGCTTATCCGAACGATGTGCAGTGGACGGGTCGATGAAAAATTTATCATCCATGCCTTTAAACATGGAGCACCGATGGTTCTCGTCTCCGGATGTCATTTTTCCGATTGCCATTATATCGATGCCGTGACCTGGACCCAACGCCGGATCGAGAAATTGTGGAATAAAATGGAACGGCTCGGTATACGTCCCGAGCGCTTACAGTTAGAATGGATCTCTGCCGCAGAAGGACAAAAATTCGGTCGGGTTATGAGAGAAGTGGAAGAACTAAGAAAGAAAGTGACTGAAAAAGAAGTCAAAGAAACAATGGAAATACTAAAAAAGGAAGAAGAGAAAGAGCGCTTAAAAAAGGTTAAACGGGAGGCCGTGCTACAGCCGGCTGAGGCCGTTTGAATGACGTGATGCGTAGAGCGCGTAATGCAAAGAGCGAAAAGCGAGAAGAGCATTTGCATAAATCCCGAAGTGATTAAACATTGGTAGAGGCGTATTGCGATGCGCCTCCGGGTATAAGGGTACATTGTGGTCCATGTAGGGGCACGGCGCGCCGTGCCCAAAGGTATAGCGTATAAGGGAATAAGGAAAATGAAGGGGCGTGGTTTTCATATCTGAATGTGTAGAGGTGCATTGTAATGTGCCTGAGCTTGTAGGGAAGTAGCATGCTGCGCCTTCTGTAGCAACATATTTTCTATGTCCTATCAAGGGATCGAAATTATAAAAACTAAATAACAGGAGGTGAGGCTCTATCACCGAAAAAAAACCAAATTTCCTCAGAAAGATCGAGGATGAACATCTGTCTGTGGACGGGTATCTGGAAAATATTAAAACAGGATTGAATACCTGGATAACATCTGATGATTTTACCCTGTGGAAAATTGAATTTGTCTGGCAAATGAGGGAGTTCAAAAATAATCTTTATAAGCATTTTGATTTTGAAGATGATAGTGGGATTTTTGATTATTTTCCAGGCGGAGACACCAAAAATGCAAACCAGGGGGAAAGATTTAAAACAGAGCATAAACAAATACTGGGTAATCTGGATAAAATACTGACCCGCTTAAAAAGAATTAAGAATGTAAATGATTCTGAACTGAAAGCGATAGAATCAGATATTTTTGATCTTGTTTCAGATATACGCCGGCATGAAAAGGAAGAAATTAAAATTGTACATTCTATTTATAAAAGAAAAGATAAGGACGCATTATCTCACTGAGCAGGAGACCTGTCTAAATGGCTGAACAAGGTAAATTCAAATGTCTGCGCTGCGGACATGAATATGAAAATAAATACACGCCTAAAGTTCCGCAGGAACGCGCCTGCCCAAAATGCGGCAGTAATAGTGTCAGGAGAATTGAGCCGAAATGATGTAGAGGCGCATCGCCATGGGCCTCCAGGTATAAGGTATAGGGTATAAAGGTATATCTTAGTACATGTAGGGGCCTGGTTTCCATGCCCAAAGGGTATAAGGCAAAAGATATATAGTGTAGAGAGGCATTGCGATGCGTCTGAAAATGTAGGGGCACGGCGTGCCGTGCCCGTTGCTCAGTGTAAATGAAAAAAATATAAAACAAAGATAAAATACAATGACGATCAAAAAAATAAATTATGAATTTCGTGACAAGCTGAATAAGGTTATGGGTGGATTTGCCCATAATTACTGTTATCAGTGCGGCGCCTGTGTCGCGGATTGCCCGGCCCATCGGTTCTTACCTGCCTTCAATCCCCGCCAGATTATTCTGCAGGCGATTTATGGGTTTGAAGAAGATCTGATCGGACCCGATTCCATTATCTGGAACTGTACCAACTGTTATAACTGCTATGAGCGCTGTCCACAGGACGTCCATCCGATAGAGGTAATCATTGCCTTAAAAAATATGAGCCGGGAAAAGGGCACTCAATCACCGGCGGTGGATAATATTTTGAAGAGAGTCAAAGAAAAAGGCGTGACTGTTATTTCAACCGAACTGATTAAAAGACGCAGAGAAGAACTGGGGCTGCCGGAATTTAAACTGGATTGTGCGGATGAGATTGAGAAGCTTCTGGCCGATTGATTGTCATGAGGCCTGGAGCGTTACGCGTAGGGGCATGGCGTGCCGTACCTTGAAGGTATAAGATAGGGTATAAATTGTATAGGCGCATTGCATGCGCCTCCGAGTATAAGGTACAGAGGGTATATCATCGAATGTAGGGGCGGGTCTCCGTGCCCGCCCATGACCAATGGGCACGATCGTTGTAGGGGCACAGCATGCCGTGTGCCTGAACATATGGGGACGCAACAATGACCTGCACAAAAAATAAATAGGGATGTAAAAAATGAAATTGATGCCTTTTTGGGGATGTATGATCCCCTTAAAATATCCGCAGATGGAGAGTGCTGTTCGGTTTTCCATGGAAAAGCTAAAGGTGGATTTAATAGATGATGCCCGCTTTAGTTGTTGTCCTGATCCCATTTATTTTAAAGCTGGTGATAAAATGAAATGGTTGACCCTCGCTGCCCGTAATATTTCAATTGCCGAGGAAAAAGGACTGGATCTGATAACCATGTGCAGTGGCTGTACAGCCACACTCAGTGAAGTTAATCACCATTTAAAAGAAGATGAAAGTTTACGGAAAGAGATCAATAAAAATTTGAAAGAAATTAAACGGGAATTTAAAGGAACTGTTACCGTCCGTCACCTGGTCACTGTATTACGTGATGATATTGGTATAGAAAAGATCAGAAATACCGTTATACAGCCACTGGAAGACATTAAGGTTGCAATTCATTATGGTTGTCACCTGCTGAAGCCCAGTGAAATTATGAAGGTGGAAGATCCGCTCACGCCTTCCATTCTCTCCGAATTAATCAAAGCGACAGGGGCGACACCGGTTGATCATAAAGAATACCTGATGTGCTGTGGGAAAGCCTGTAAAGATGTTGATTTGACTTTAAATATGAGCGATGCAGTATTTGAGTCAGTTGAGAACTCCGGAGCCGATTGTCTCGGTTTGATCTGTCCGACCTGCTTCGATTCGTTTGATATTGGGCAGTTGCGGATTAACCGGCAATTTAAAAAAAACCGGCAGATTCCTGTGATCTATTATTTTCAATTACTGGCAATTGCCCAGGGAGCGAGCATTGAGAAAGTGGGCATACCCTACCATAAAATCATGCCTAAAACATTTATTGAAAAACTCCAGCCGGCCGGCGTATTAGCCTGACCCACCCCCAGCCCCTCCCTGTCCCGGGGTTAAACGGATACCGATCATACTGTTTTAATCCCCCGGATCCCAGATGGTAGCGGCGATATAGCGCTCCGGAGAAATATGATCCTGAAAATAATAGAGCGTGACCAATTTTCCGTCCGCTCGCTGTATGGTTCGTGTATAACCAATGTCACGACCGGCACCGTTATCCCTCAGCACAATGGGCGCTCCCCAGGTTTTCCCGTTATCAGCACTAATGATGGCCTGGATGCTGTAGGGGGCTGCCCGGTATCCGAAGGTCAGGCACAAACGACCGTCTGTAAGTTTAATCATCGCCGGCGGATTTCCTTCTCCCAGATCAGCAACCGGTGTATTCAAATACTGCCAGCTTTGGCCGTTATCATCGGACCGATATGTCTCAATCCATCGTTTTTTTCCCTGCCGGCATCTTACGGCGGTGAGGAGTTGATCCGGGGTCAGGCGGACGGTTGAGGGCATGATCGAGAATCCTTCCGGCTCCTG
>CAZBBC010000007.1:1910-28840 GCA_964489835.1 uncultured Calditrichota bacterium | reverse complement strand
GACCGATCCAGGAGACAAACTGCCAGGACTGACCGCCGTCTGTGGTTCTGGCACAGAAAGGCCGGCCCTCTTCATTATTGGATTTTGCGGCGGTTAAGAATAAAAAGCAGTTGTGTCGGTCATTGACCAAGTAGTCCGTTCTGGCCGCTATTTTACGGATGTCCCCGACCTGTAATGTAAACGGACCCTGCCAGGCTTTTCCGCGATCATAGGAATAATAAAAGAGAGAAGGCCCTGTATCGATATCGAGCATACGCAGGGTCATCGCAAAATCGGGGTGTTGGAAATCAATCCCGCCGGGGCAAGCAATGGCAGCCTTGACATTAGGGTAACCCGGTTCGATGCCATGCAGGGCCGTTCCCCGGGCGGTAAGGATACCGTCCCTGGAGGGATCTTCGATGGTCCAGGTTTGACCACCGTCCAGACTGCGCGCAAACAGGTGTTCTTCCGGCTTTTCCCTGTCAATGTTGTGCCGCTCCGGCCCCAGGTCTTTGTAATACCCGCGGCTGAATCCGACCAGAATTTCATTTTCCCAGGACCAGATGCCATGGTTTGCCGGCCACCCGCCAAAGCGGCCGGATTCGCGATATACAGTGATATGCTCGATATACCGGGATTGATCCGAGCAGGCATTGAAAACCATTAAGCCGGTAAGCAGTAAGATCCACAATGTGCGCACCATTTTTTCCTTTCAGTAAAGTTGTTAAATTCTCCGGGTGATTGGTAATGAGAAAAAATACTTCAATTACGTTTTATTTCAAAGGAGTTTTTTAGTCTGAATGATTTATGAATTTTAGATTTATCAACCAGCGATAGTAAGGTTTACCCTTAAAAAAGGGGACTAAGGCGTTTTAAAGCCTTGATCTACTTTAAAAGATTATGTTTAAAATATCCCCCTAACCCCCTTTGTTAAGGGTGAACTAACTTATTGATTATATGTTACTTATACTATAAACATTTCTACTACATTTAAATAAGTGCACCAATTCCAGGTTCCCAGTTCCAAATTACTAATTACTAATTTTTATTGCATTCTCTTGTGGAGTTTTATTATAGCGCAGTGCTATTAAAACTTTTCCTATCCCAAAATATATCATGTAAATCCTGTGATCCTGTCTAAAAAAATATGTCAAAGTACCATATAATACTAGCTATAAATGAGATACAATTGTCTTTTGCCCTGATATTTGTTAATTTTAGGATCATTATTTGGGCAGACAGGAACATGAATTAATCAGGAACTTCGGGAATCGTGCCATTCAAAACTATTAGTAAAATGATTCACAATGTTACCTAGGTTTTTTGTATATCTTTTATTCCCCTATTTTCCTTATTGCCTCGATATGTTTTAACCACTGCGCAATGGAGATGTTCGACCATGCGGTTAAATTCAAGTTTGCTGGATAGTATGGAAATCTTGAATGTAAGTAACCCGCAAAGACCTGTTTTATAGTAAATTAAGGCCTATGAAGAATTATTTTTTCCATAGAATTTATGATTTTACTCTGACAATTTATTTGATACTGTTGGCAGGTTATTTATTTTTATTCCTCACTCCGGTTATCCCCTGCGATGTACCGGTATTCCGATATGCGCTTGAGCGTTGGACTGCCGATCCATACAGATTAATGATTTTTCATCGAGGGCAAATTAATACTGAGCACAATAAATTTCTTAAAGATCTGACGCAGGTTTCATTTCTGGGGGATTCGACATTAAACCTGATCATCCAGTTTACAGACCTGAGAAATACTAATCAGAATCCTCTTAAAGACCTTGATGATAATCTCACTTATCCGCTGATGATGTTATTTTATCCTGAGCAAACGGGGATACCTTATCCATTATGGTTGGGAGAGCTAAGCAAATCAAATATTGATCTATTAAAAGATTCTCCGATCCGCAGAGAAATTGCAGATCAGTTGCTGGCGGGCGAAACGGCGGTTTTTCTTTTTCTGGAAAGTGGAAAATCCGAGTTGGACCAAAAATACTATCAAATCTTAAGACAAGAATTGACGACATTGTCCGCTCATATTAGAATTCCCACCAGCGCCCTGGATATCAATGGCAACCCCTTAGAGATTGGTGAATTCCAAAATGTTGATTTAAGTTTTACTGTAAAAAAGTTATCCAGACAGAATCCATCCGAGAAATTATTGGCAGATATGTTGTTGGGTACTGAATCCGATTTATCTGAGTATGAGGTACCCATGGTCTTCCCGGTATTCGGGCAGGGAAGGTCCCTGTATGCATTAATTGGTGCAGGTATTAATAAAAAAACGATCGACAAAGCCTGTCGATCATTGGTTGATTGGTGCTCCTGTGAGATAAAAGCGATGCACCAGGGTGTTGATCTCTTATTATCTGCAAATTGGTCTGAAAGGGCAGGAGAATCATGGATATCCGATGAGGAACTCCCACCACTTACCGGACTTTCTGGTTTTATATCTTCATCGACTAAAACCGAGAAAAAAACTGAGCAGATAAAGGCAATTGCATCAGAAAAAATGTCCACACAGATACAGGCAAAACAGGAAGAAACGACTGTTGTTAATCCAGATACCGCCCGGCAAATTTCGAATGAATATCAAACAAGTGATTCCTTAAGGATTTCGAAAAATATCGGATGGTTTTTGCTTGTGCTGACCGGTCTGATCATCCTCTTTACAATCCTGATTTATAAAAGAAAAATGAGGGTGAAGGGATGACCGTCTGGCAGTTGGTTTTTAAAGAGATCCGCAGGCGCAGGCTGAATTTTCTTTCGGGATTATTATCAGTAATTATTGCTATCGCTGTACTTATTAGTGCAGCGACTTCCCTTTCTATCCATGATTATGAGACACAGAAGATAATTAGAGAAAAGGAGGTTGAAACCGCAAAGAGGATGAAGGATCTTGAGAACGATTTTAGAGTCATTATGAAAAAACTGGGTTTTAATTTGCTCATCCTTCCCGAGGGACAGAATCTGGCAGATCTCTATGCTGATGATTTTGCATCAAAATATATGCCTGAGGAATATGTAAACAGGCTGGCAAAATCAAAAATTATGACGATCAGACACCTTCTGCCCAGCTTGCAACAGAGGATATTCTGGAAAGAAGGAAAGCGGCAAGTAATCCTTATCGGTACACGGGGGGAGGTACCATTCCTGCATCGTGATCCAAAGGAGCCAATCCTGGTTCCGGTTCCCAAAGGGGCTGTGGTAGTGGGATACGAGCTGCATAAAAGTTACAACCTTACTGTTGGTGATAAAATTAAGATTCGCGGGGTAGATTTTACCATTACACAATGCAATGAAGAAAGGGGAAATAAGGACGATATCACCCTTTGGATTGATCTAAAACAAGCACAATTAATGCTGAATAGGACAGGCCAAATTAACGCCATTCTTGCCTTAAAATGTCATTGTGTCGGAAATGAAATATCGCAAATCAGGGCGGAAGTAAGCGGGATCCTGCCAGGAACACAAGTGATTGAAGAAACCTCGAAAGTAGTGACGCGGGCGGAGGCGCGTGACCGGGCAGCCAGAGAGGCGAGGGAATCTATTGAATCTGAAAAAGTTCATCGCCGGGAGATGCGTAACGAACAAGAGCGCTTTGCTGCTATTTATGTTCCCTCAATCATGGGATTAAGTGTCCTTTGGATTGCTCTGTTGTTTATGTCAAACGTTCGGGAACGTCAGAGTGAGATAGGCATATTAAGAGCAACAGGTCTTAAAGCCAGTAAAATATTATGTCTTTTTCTTCTTAAAGCAGTGGTAATGGGGCTTATTGGGGCAATTTTGGGGATTCTTGTAGGTTTGATGATCAGTTTACTGTTTGGGAAAGTAGATTTTAATATGGCTTATTTGAATTGGCAAATAATCTTATTAGCGGTTGCTTTGGCTCCGCTTATTTCTTTGTTGGCAAGCTGGATACCGGCGTTTATGGCTTCGCAGCAGGATCCGGCGGTGATTTTGAGTCAGGAATAATACGGATGCTTGAACTGAATAATATTACAAAAAGATTTAATAAAGGAGACGATCAGATTGATGTCCTTAATGGGGTAGATCTGCAGGTCAATGCCGGTGAGTTTATTGCTGTACAGGGAGCAAGTGGAAGCGGGAAAACGACTCTGCTTCTCATTGCCGGGGGACTTTTACATCCCAATAATGGCAAGGTTTGTTTTAATAAAGAGGATATCTATCTAAAGAACAGTGAAGAGCGGGCAATATTCAGGGCACTAAATTTTGGCTTTGTTTTTCAGCAATATCATTTAGTACCTTATTTAACCACGCTTGAGAATATACTCCTGCCCGGTTTGGCCTTAAAATCGGAAAATGATAATCAAAAGGCCATCAATTTAATCGAAGAGTTTGGTTTGTCTCATCGAAAAAACCATATGCCCGGAGAGTTAAGCGCAGGAGAAAAACAGCGAACATCACTCGCCAGAGCCTTGTTACATTCACCCCGGATATTGTTTGCAGATGAGATTACGGGGAATCTTGATGAAGATAATTCAACCATTGTAATAAATGCATTAAAAAAGTTTACAGGCGATGGTGGAATAGTACTCTTTGTCACCCATGATATCATACGGGCCAAGTCAGCTGACCGAATTGTAAGAATTGAAAAATATAAACTACTTTAGATTATGCGAATGAACATTAGATTTATAATAATCAACCTTTTTTTGATGACAATGCTTGCCAGCGAATGTTTGCCGGCTGATTGGCCCATGTGGCGATATGATGCGGGTAGAACAGCGGCAAGTTCAGACAACCTGAGTAATCAATTACACCTGCACTGGATTCAGCACTTTACCATGAGAAAACCTGTGTGGGACGATCCACTCAATCAGGATCTGATGCAATATGACCGTACTTTTGAACCAATTGTGTTAGGTAGGACACTCTTTCTTGGATTTAATGATTGTGATAAAGTAGCCGCATTCGATCTGCAGACAGGACGGCAGAAGTGGGAGTTTTTTACAGACGGACCGGTACGTCTCCCTCTGGCCGGGTGGAAGAACAAAATATATTTTAGCAGTGATGATGGTAATCTTTACTGCCTCTCTGCTGAAAATGGGCAACTGATCTGGAAATTTGAGGGAAAGCCTACAAACCAAAAAATATTGGGAAATAAACGATTAATTTCCATGTGGCCTGCAAGGGGCGGCGTTGTAATAAAGGATGGCATACTTTATTTCGCGAATAGTATCTGGCCGATGATGGGAACGTTTATCTATGCCCTTGATGCACAAAATGGTGATGTTATCTGGCGTAATGAAGAGACCGCAGCCAATTTTATCAAACAACCTCATAACAATCCCGCTTTTGCAGGTGTGGCACCTCAAGGGGCATTTGCGATTAGCGGAAATGATTTGCTCATTCCTGGTGGCCGGTCCGTTCCTGCCTGTTTTGATCTTAAAACAGGAAAAATGAAATATTATCATCTGTCTAAGTTTGGGCAAACCGGCGGTGCATTCGTTTGTGCTGTTGATACCGTGTTCTTTAATCACGACCGCGACAGAATGACTAATTTATTTAATCTGAACAGTGGGGAACTGATTGCGAGGAGAGCGGGAAAATTTCCGGTAATCACAAAAGAAGAGTATTATTTTTCAGGGTCACCCATTTCCGCACGAAGTGCGATGAATCCCGGAGAAGTTCTTTGGGAGTCAGATATTGATGCTTCCGGTGATTTAATTATGGCCGGTGATTTTTTGTATGCGGGTGGTAAAAATGTGATAACTAAACTTAAACCATCAAACAATAAAATTGAATCCCAGAAAATCTGGCAGTTGAAAGTCGATGGCAAGGTGAGTCGCTTAATTGCGGCGAATGATTATCTCATAGCGGTAACAGAAGACGGCAAAATAATGGCCTTTGGAAAAGAGCAAATGAATACTACTCAATTTTATAATCAGGCAGAAAACTGGCTTCCTTCTGATGAATTAAATCAAAAAGTCAAAAGTCTTTTAAGTCGTGCGAAAAAACCGGAAGGATATGGAATTCTATATGGCATTGGGAATGGAGATTTATTAGCAGCATTGGCTCTGAATTCTAAGTTATCTCTGATTGGCGTGGATCCGGATAAAGAGAGAATAGAGAAGTTAAGACGAAGATTTAATAATTTAGGTCTTTATGGTCAAAGAATCGCCCTGCTCCATGATAGCATCTCTAATGTTCGTCTCCCGCAGTATTTCTCTTCTTTAACAATCGTGGGAGATGATATCTCCCTTCCGATGGATAAAGAAATCTTTAAAAAATTAATTTGGTCGGCCAGACCCTATGATGGAAAAATATGGGTATCCGGGGATGAGGCGCAGCGCGAAGACTTTATGACTATAATCAGTCAGCAGGATTCTAATGAGACAGACATTGAGATATTCGAAGACGGTTTTTTATTAACCCGGGTAGGCCCTTTGCCAGGTTCCGATGACTGGACCCACCAGTATGGGGATGTTCAGAATTCTGTAAAATCAGACGACAAGCGCGTTAAATTGCCCCTGGGACTTTTGTGGTTTGGAGGTAATTCAAATTTAGATGTCTTGCCGCGGCACGGACATGGTCCTCCGGAGCAAGTTGTAGAGGGCAGGTTGATTATCGAAGGTATAGATTGTATAAGTGCCCGTGATGTCTACACCGGTCGTGTTCTGTGGAAAACGCCTCTCGATTGTCTGGCAACATTTAAAATGTACTTTAATGAGTCTTATACAGATACGCCTCTTGAGGCTACATATAATCAAAGGCATATTCCCGGCGCAAATGGAAGGGGCACAAATTTTATCGCTAACAAAGATTTTGTTTACATCATTCAAGGGTCGAACTGCGAGGTTCTTGATGTCAAAACCGGAGACAGAGTTAAGACATTTAAACTTCCACCAACCTTAGAGAACTCAGATCCTGAGTGGGGGTATATCGGATTATATGAGAATTATTTAATTGCCGGATCGGAATTTGCTGATTATTCCCGGATTACTCCTTTATTACCGGCTGAAAAAAAAGAAATTGATCAACTTACCTTGAAAAAATTTATGGATCTAAGAGACAAAACAAATTATGATCTCACTGCCAGTAAACGTCTGCTCATCATGGATCGTTTTTCAGGTGAAGTAAAATGGCAGATTAAAAGTCGCTATGGATTTATTCATAATTCAGTTGTTGCCTCTGCCGGGAAACTTTATTGCCTGGATAAAATACCTGCCTTTGTAGAAGGTAAAATGGAACGGCGCGGACTCGAATTGCCCACAGATTACCGCTTGTTGGCACTAAATATTCAAAATGGTGAGGTCATTTGGGAAAAAAATCAAAATGTTTTTGGTACCTGGTTAGGTTATTCAAAAGAAAATAATTTGCTGTTGCAGGCGACACGCCCCTCTAAGGACATGCTCTCCGGTGAAGAGGGGAAGAGAATGATTATTTATAATGCTGAGAAGGGCAATGAATTATGGGATAAATTAGTTTCTTATAATAATCCGCCCATTCTCCATAATAATCAGATTATAACAGATCATATTGCTCTGGATATATTTAATGGTGAACAGATGCAAAGAAAGAATCCCATCTCATTGGAAATGCTTCCATGGACCTATACAAGAAGTAATGGGTGTAATTATAATATTGCTTCCGAGAATTTGTTGTCATTTCGTACTTCTGCAGCAGGATTTTTCGACCTGAATAATGATGGGGGAGTAGGGCATTTTGGTGGGTTTAAATCTGGTTGTACCTCAAACCTGATCGCTGCGAATGGCGTCTTAAATGCCCCTGATTATACGCGTACTTGTCAATGCAGCTACCAAAACCAGACGTCACTGGCGCTGGTTCATATGCCGGGGATTGAATATTGGACAACCAGTGATTTTAGCTGGGATGGCAGCCCGGTTAAAAAAGTCGGGTTAAATCTGAATGCCCCCGGTGACCGTATGGCAGAAAATGGTATCTTATGGTTGGACTATCCCAGTATCGGTGGCCCTTCACCTGATATACCGGTTAAAATTATTGCAGACCAGCCAACTTATATTCGACGACATTCTTCTTTTTTACCCAACTGTAAGATCTTACCCTGGGTGAGCGCATCAGCGATTGACGGGTTACAATCTCTGGAGATCACGCTTTCTAAAGAAGCGATGCCTGATGCAACATATACAATCCGATTTTATTTTGTGGAGTTAGAGCCGGTTGCCGAGGGGGAGAGAATTATAAATGTTGAGGTACAAGGAAAGCAGGTACTTAAAAATTTTGATATCACAAAGGAAGCAGGCGGAATTGAGAGGGATATTGTCAAAACCATCAAGGGGGTCAGGGTAAAGGAAAAACTGGTAATTCGCTTTATCCCGTCTAAATCGGCTCCGAATAGTAGGGCAATTCTCTCCGGAATAGAGATAATTTCCGATGATTTGGAAGCTAGCGCTATTGGGATAAAGCAATAAAGTTAAATTATAGCCCTATTTTATGCAATCATCCTATAGGATTGATTCTAGGATCTGCGACGAACAATCTTTCTTACGAACATTTAACAGCAGGGGTATCCACATGTTTCCAACGCCCAGGGTAGTCATCAGCAAATGTCTCGGCTATCCGTTTTCAAAATGACTATTTATCGGCACAGGTATTACTTAATCCCTATCCCCGCAAATTAACGGAGATTACCGATTCCGGTAAGGGACGGAATTATTAAGATTCAATGGAGGTATATCAATATGCGAACCAATTCTTTAGTGGTGATAATTTTATTGGCCTTTGTGTTTGCGCTTACCGGCGTATGCCTCGCCGGAGAGGAAAAGGATGACAAGGAAATTGTGATGACAACCGTCGAAAAAGTGGATCTGAAGAAATATGCCGGGGTATGGTATGAGTATTCCCGGATACCTAATAGTTTTCAGGATAACTGCCTGCAGAATACCACCGCAACTTACCATCTCAGGGAAGACGGCCGGGTTGATGTTATCAATCGCTGTATCGATGCCGATGGCGATACCATTGAAGCCAATGGCATCGCCCAGGTGGTTGACACGGAAACGCAGTCTAAGCTGGAAGTCAGTTTTGTGCGTTTGCTTGGTTTTAATCTGTTCTGGGGGGATTATTGGATCATTGGTTTGGCCGATGATTATCGCTATGCAGTGGTTGGCGTGCCATCCAGAAAATACGGCTGGATCCTGAGCCGGAAACCAACGGTATCAGAAGAAGATTTTATAACTATAGAAAATATTTTAAAGGCCAAGGGTTATAATCCCGCCGATTTTTTAACAAGTTCTAATAATTACTGAGCAGAAGACAGCACTGGACGATATGGATAATTATCCCTTTGCCGCCCGCGTATTTATTGATAATGATTTAGGGGATGGTTTTGGCGATTTAACCGCGTTTGGTTCTTCGAATGTGATGGTCATCCATGCCTCTCCGGATGCTCCGGGAGTTGACCTTCTCGTCGATGATGCAATCGCCGGTACTAATTTAGAATTCCCAAACAACACGGGCTATTTAGCTCTTACCGCAACCACGCATAATATCAAAGTAAATGTAAGCGGTACATCAACCACCGTTATCGAAGCCGATCTTGATTTCATGAAAGATAAATTCTATTCGGCTTTTGCGGTGGATGCAGTGGCCAGTATTGGTGCCTTGGTTCTGGAAGATGATTTAACCAGTCCGGCAGCTGGAAATGCACATGTTCGCTTTATTCATCTTTCTCCCAATGCCCCTGCGGTAGATATTACAACAACCGATGGTAGCATTGTATTTGGTAATAAGGCATTCAAGGAATACACGCCTTTTACGCCATTGGCTGCCGGATCTTATGATCTGCAGGTTCGTCTTCAGGGTAAGACTACGGTCGTATTACCTTTAAACGGTATTACGATTGAAGATGGAAAAATTTATACTGTTTTTGCCAGAGGCTTTGTCGATGGTCAAGGGGACCAGGCACTCAATGCACAAATAATAGCCAATAATTAGTCTATATTGGCAAAATAACTCTCGATCCGGTCAGATCCATAAAATCTGACCGGATTTTTTTTATCACTCAACTGGTCTCGCTGAGCTCGACTGAAATGAATATATTACTATATCGTCAATTCTTAAATCAAAAACCATTAATCCTTGTTTCCGTTTAAAGGTTAGAAATATTCTCCCTAATTTAAAAACGAAGAATCTAAAAGTGTTTTGGTGATTAAAGATGTGTGTGATGGCAAAAGCGATCAAAATATTGGATGATAAATTCTCAGTTTAAAATTTATCGATAGTGCTTGGGAATTTCGGATTTGATTGGATAGGCGAAAATAATTAATTATATTTCTTCAAAATTTAATTTTAGTCGGACGATGAGTAAAAACCTGCTACAGACCATAGACGGAAGAAACCTGTATTATACCTTCCTCGCTGGTGCCCAGAAAATATTTCAACATCAGGCGGAGATTGACAGTATCAATGTATTTCCAGTGAGTGATCATGATACCGGCACAAATCTTGCCTCCACGGTCCGCTCGGTTACCACCAGCCTTCGGCCGCAACCATCCATCAAAAAAACAGCAACGCAGGTCGCGGAAGCCGCTTTAATTGGGGCACGGGGAAATTCAGGCATTATCTTTGCCCAATTTTTATATGGATTCAGCACCGAAATTGGCGACAAGCAGTCATTAACGCTCTCAGAGTTTGCCGGTGGTCTCCGCAAATCCGTTGACCTGGTCTACCAGGCCTTATCTGAACCTGTTGAAGGTACTATGCTCACCGTCATGCGGGAATGGGCGGATTTTCTCTATCAGCGGAAAGAAAAATTCAAGGATTTCAAACAGGCCATCGCTGAATCAATGGAAGTATTGCATCGCTCGCTACAGGAGACGAAGAATAAACTGGACGTTTTGGCAAAAAACAATGTGGTGGATGCCGGAGCTAAAGGATTTGTACTTTTCGTCGAGGGGATCTTTGATCTAATTCGACGGGGAAATTTCCGCCAATTACGAAAAGAAACCTTGGGGGTTTCCGAAGACTCCATTCATGAACCGGATATTGTTGAGAGGGATCTCAATTATCGTTTTTGTACGGAAGCTCTCATTAAAAATATTTCAATTAAAAATGAACCATTGAGAAAAATACTGCTTGATTTTGGTGATTCAACGGTCGTTGCCGGATCTCCCCAGTTTAGACGCATTCATGTCCATACAGACCGGCCCGCAGATCTATTTAATACGCTCAAGGATGTGGGCACGCTGACCTTTCAGAAAGCTGATGACATGCTCAGACAGAATCAGATTGTTCATGATCGCAAATGGCCCATTGCCCTGGTAACAGACTCAACCTGTGATCTGGATGAGAAAATCTTAGATGACTATCAGATCCAAATGCTGCCCATCAATATTCAATTCGGTGAAAATCACTACCTGGATAAACGCACCATTAAGCCCCGTCAGTTTTATCAACTCCTGGATCATGAACCGGAATTTCCAAAAACAGCCCAGATCAATGAAAAGACTTTTTTGGATCTCTATTCGAGATTAACCGCCCATTATGATTCGGTCATTGCCCTCCACCTGAGCGGAAAATTCAGCGGTACCTGTGATAGTAGCCGGAAAGCGGCAGAGAAGATCGGCGAAAAAACCGGTAAACGCATCTATGTGGCGGATTCCAAAAATCTGTCCGGCGGATTGGGTCTGTTGGTTCTGCGTGTGGTCAAGGCCATTGAAAATGGGATATCACATGAGAGTATTATAGATTCCCTGGAAACCTGGATCGCCGAAACCCGGATCCTGGTCAGCGTCAGGACCCTTGAGTATATGGTTCGCGGGGGCAGGGTTTCCTATGTAAAAGGAAAAATGGCCAAGTGGTTGAATATAAATCCGATCGTATCGATGGATAAGCAGGGCCGGTCAGAATTGTTTGATAAATCGTTCAGCCAGAAGGGCAATATGAAAAAGGTTATGCGGACTATTAGGAGGGAAATTGGTAATCGCCGGATATGGAATTATATTATCATGCACGCCCAGAATCCGGAAGCCGCTGATTGGTATACGAACGAGATGCAGAAACTAACCGGATTTTTACCGGTTTCAACGGTTAATATTTCACCAGTCATCGGCATGAATGCCGGTATTGGTGCGGCAGCTGTTTCATTTATGCCGGAATAAATTGATGATGTCGTTTTCTGATATATATTTCGAGGTACGGATGATCATCCTGTGGTTGATGTCCACTGGTTTGGTAATCAACCTATGGTTAAAAAATGAAAATTTTTGCTAATCGCCCCGGCGATCCCTGCCCCCGCCAGAGGCGGGCGGCGCCGCAGCGGAAATAACAAAGTTTATGGTATCATAGTATTAGTTATAAAGGGAGGATCCAATAATGGGGACAAGAGTAAATTTATCCAGCATGACTAAAGCATTTATCATACTTTTCAGTATTGTTGCCAGTATACAAAGTATCATGGCTGAAGTTTCACTTCCTAAAATATTCTCGGACAACATGGTTTTGCAGCAGGATAGGCCGGTGAGGATTTGGGGTTGGGCAGATGAAGGTGAAAAAGTGACCGTCAGTTTTAATGGTCAAACGATTAAAAGTACCAGTGATAAAAATGGAAACTGGCAAGTGAAATTAAAGTCTATGTCGGCAGGCGGACCATATAAAATGACCGTGCAGGCTAAAAACAAAATAGAGTTAAAAAATATCCTGATTGGTGAGGTGTGGATTTGTTCCGGTCAATCAAACATGGAATGGACCGTATCAAATTCAAATAATGCTGATCAGGAAATTGCGAATGCTGATCATCCGGGCATCCGTCTGTTTACAGTCAAACGTGCATTGAGTTCAGTACAAAAAGAGGATCTATCGGAAGGAGAATGGCAGATCTGCAATTCTTCCACTATTGAGCGATTCTCAGCTGTCGGTTATTTTTTTGGACGGGAGTTGAATAAATCCCTCGATGTTCCCATAGGCTTAATCAATACCAGTTGGGGGGGGACTGTATCGGAAACCTGGACGAGCCGGGGGACCATCGAAAAGTTTTCTGAATTTTCCGATAAGTTGGCCGAATTGGAGAAAACTGATCTTGAAAAACAGTATGATGCTGCAATTAGAGAGTTGCGGGAAGGGGGCGGTGATCTCGGAATGAACGAAAAATGGTATATGCATTCATCGGTCCCTGTATACTGGCAGAAGATGACTATCCCCCAGCGATGGGAGGAGGCCGGCTTGACAGGTCTGGATGGCATTGTCTGGTTTATGAAGGAGATAACGCTCACAGCGGAAGAAGCAGTAAAGGGTTTGTTGTTACATCTCGGCCCGGTAGATAATTCAGATAATACTTACATTAACGGTATCCAGGTCGGTTCAATCGAGCGAATACCTGATAAGGTACGTGAATATAAGGTGGCGCCGGAAGTGCTTAAAAGCGGTAAAAATATTATTTGTGTTCGGGTTACGGACTATGGTGGTGGGGGAGGTATCTGGGGTAAGCAAGATGAGGTTTATTATGTGATCGGTGATAATCAAAAAATAAGCCTGGCCGGTGAGTGGTCCTATCAAATCGGCCGGAGTGAGATGCCTAAAATTGTTCAAGTCGGACCTAATTCGTACCCGACCTTACTATACAATGCGATGATAAATCCACTCATTCCTTTTACAATCAAAGGAGCGATTTGGTATCAGGGCGAATCCAATGCCGGACGTGCGTATCAGTACCGCGATATATTTCCGGCCATGATTACCGATTGGCGCGAACATTGGGGACAGGGTGATTTCCCTTTTCTTTATGTCCAATTAGCCAATTTTAAAAAAGCGTCTGAAGAACCGGGCGAAAGCGATTGGGCAGAATTGAGAGAGGCTCAGACGATGGCTCTAAAACTGCCGAATACAGGGATGGCTGTGATTATCGACATTGGCCAAGCGGACAATATCCATCCCCGCAACAAACAGGATGTAGGATACCGGCTGGCTCAGAATGCCAAAAAAATTGCCTATGGTCAGGATATCGTCTATACGGGTCCATTATTTAAATCAATGAAAACCGAAGGTAGTAAAATCCGAATTAGTTTTAGCAATATTGGTTCCGGTCTTATGATAAAGGATCGCTATGGTTATTTAAAAGGTTTTTCCTTGGCTGGGAAAGACAAAAAATTCGTATGGGCCAAAGCCTATATTGACGGGGATGATGTTTGTGTTTTTAATGATGCCATTGAAAAACCGGTGGCGGTACGGTATGGCTGGGCTGATAATCCTGACGATGTAAATTTGTATAACAGGGAAGGCTTTCCGGCTTCGCCTTTTCGGACCGATGACTGGCCTGGGGTAACCGTTGGCAAAAAATAAATAAAACCATTGTGGAGCCTGCGCTTTCATTGCATCCTTGCGGTTTGCGGTTTCCGGACTCCGGTCTCCGTTTCTCTGCTACTCAGACCTCTATTATCCCTTCCATTTTATCATGGCACAATTGTTGTTTTCTTGGATAATAGTACATATGATAATCTGATTTCTCGCGACGCCGCTGCGACGCAACGAATAATTTAATGATTTAATAATGATTGAAAATGAACTATCATAAGTGTCTGTTAACCTTATAGTTATTAATAATCACTTAAAATCACGTCACCAAATATTTTTCATATTTATCGAATTAATAAATTAGAAATGATTGAAAAGTTGCCCTCGTCGGGAATTTTAAAACGCTTAATAAGCGTTAGTAAATATTTTTAAAAAAAAGAGGAAGAAATGAATTCAAACAAAAAGATTTCAAAAATCGCGGGGTTCGGATATTTAATCATCTTTATAACCGGTATCTTCTCTAACTTTTTTGTTCTCGAGAATCTTATGGTTCCCGGAGATGCTGCAACAACTGCAAACAATATCATTAGTATCGATTTTCTTTATCGCATCGGTATTTTAAGTTTTATCATCATGGTTGTTTTTGATGTGGTAGTGGCCTGGGCACTTTATGTTATACTCAAACCGGTTAATAAGAATCTTTCATTGTTTTCGGGTTGGTTGAGGTTAGTTAATAGCACTATTTTTGGAATCGTTTTATATAATCTTTTAAGTGTATTGCAAATTTTATCCTTCCCAATTACATCGAATACAAAGATTTATTTATGATCACAGTTGTTGTACCCGGTATTGTTGGTGAATTGTCACTGACCTTTTGGCTTTTGTTTAAAGGTGTAAAGGATCAATCGTGATATGACTTTTCAATACAATTTTAAAAATATTTATTAATTAAAAATGGATAATAGAAAAATGAAAGCAATTGTATACACAGAATACGGACCACCGGAGGTTCTTCAGCTCAAAGAAGTTGATAAACCTGCTCCGAAAGACAACGAGGTACTGATAAAAATTTTCGCTACAACCGTAACCGCAACGGAGTGCACCTTTCGAAAGGGAATGCCATATTTTTCAAGATCATTTACCGGTCTTACAAAACCAAAAATAACTACACTGGGAGAAGAATTAGCCGGCGAAATTGAAGCAGTAGGCAAAGACGTTAAATTATTTAAGAAAGGGGACCAGGTTTTTGGAACTGCCGGACCTGGTTTTGGTGCTAATGCCGAATATATATGTCTGCCTGAAGACGGAGTACTAACCATAAAACCAACCAATATGACCTATGAAGAAGCCGCCTCCAGCATTGACGGATTTTTAACATCATTACCTTTCCTAAGAGATACAGGAAATATTCAAAGTGGGCAAAATATTCTTATCAATGGAGCTTCCGGAAGTTTAGGTGCAGCTGCGGTTCAGATTGCCAAGTACTTTGAAGCAGAAGTTACCGGAGTATGCAGTACCACAAATTTGGAATTGGTACAATCTATTGGTGCTGATAAGGTGATTGATTACACGAAAGAGGATTTTATAAAAACCGGTCAGACGTATGATATTATATTTGACACCGTAGGCAAAATTTCATTTTCACAGTGTAAAAGGTCTCTAACACAAAAAGGAATTTTTCTTGAAGCTGGTATAGGACTGGGAATTTTTCCCCAAGTGCTATGGACTGCAATGTTCGGTAAAAAAAAGGTAAAGATTGCGGCAACAGGTTTGAGGCCACCAAACGAAAGGACTAAAGATCTAGTCTTGCTCAAAGAGCTGATGGAGGCGGGAAAGATAAAACCGGTTATAGATAAAAGCTATCCACTAGAACAAATTGTCGAGGCACACAGATATGTCGACAAAGGCCACAAAAAGGGAAATGTGGTGATAACTGTGGTTTAATTTAGCCTTTTTAATATTTCATTGGAATCCTTAACCTGGGAATTAATATCTTCCTGTGTGTGAACCGGATTCAGTGTTTTATTATTTATTAACTCTAAATTCAAAAACATCGGGCCGGGCATAATGACCCGCCGCATCGAACATTCTTTTTGACTCAATAATCTGGTTAAGATCAATCTCAGCATAGAGAATTTCTTCTTTCATTTCCAAAGGACCAGCGATAATCTCTCCCTGTGGACTGACTATACAACTCTTACCGGAATTTATCCATTCTCTGCCTTCAGGATAGGAATTCCTAAACTCATACCGATCAGGAATATCACTCATTTTAAGAGCCATGCAACAACTGATAACATACAAACCGCCTTCCCTGGCAATATGTTGTATACTTTGCAACCAGTTATCACTTTTATCCCAAGTCGGAGTCGCAAGTATTTGCGCGCCATCACTATACATGGCAGTTCGGGCAAGTGGCATATAATTTTCCCAACATATCAGGCCACCCAGTTTTGCAAACGGTGTTTCAAACACCTGTAATGTAGTACCATCACCCTGAGCCCAAATTAAACGTTCACCTCCGGTAGGTATCAGTTTTCTGTGTTTGCCCATAATTTTACCCTGATCATCAATATATAAAAGTGTATTATAAAGACTTGCATTACTTGCCTCAGCATTACGTTCACTTATTCCCATTACGACATGAATTTTAGCTTTTTTTGCCGCCGCACAAAGTAAATCGGTCGATTCATCGGGAATTGTTACAGCATTCTGTACCAATTTGGAATACAATTCATTTAATAGAGCATTTTTGCTGTTTGGCACCACCCACACCCAATCCGGATATCCGGGGATAAATGCTTCAGGAAATACAACTAATTTTGCACCATTTTTTCCGGCTTCAGCAATAAACTGACAGGCTTTTTCTACGGTACCTTTTCTGTTTAAAAAAACCGGAGCTGCCTGTGCCGCGGCAACTTTAATGATTTGATTATTCATTGTCTGACTCCCGGCATGTTTCGCCAATGGAAATAGAAATAAGACTAAAAAATATATATAAGACATAGGACATGATAACTCCTTACGTGTATACTCAGTTTTTAAAATCTTTTTTAAGAAACAAAGTTTTCGGCTACAATAGCATACAGTCAGTTATTGGAAAAAAAGGTCATCTGAGAAAATGAAATGTGTTTTTACCCAGAACCAAAGTCGAATAAATACTAAAATACAAATACCTTTTCTGCAGTAGCATATGCTTCTGCTGAATCAGCAAAGTTTATAAAACGGGCGTTCTTGTTTTTTATATCATCATCTGTGACCCCACGGGCCACTGAGCAACCGCCTCAGACATAAATGGGTATGCCGAGTTCAATAACCTTTGCCATCGTCTCCTTCAATGGAGGCCAACCTACTGGAATAACTGCATCAATAATACTATCACGCATGAGTACAACTGCATCCCCACCAACAGCAATCTCGACATCGTCTCCACGTTCCTTATTCGCTACAGCTTGTAGAAATGGAAAACATGCACGTGTTGGGTTTTCTGATCCAGTCAGTACATGAAATAATAATTTTGCCATTTTCTTGTCTCCTTATGTTTGGAATATATATATGATGCATCCCCAAAATGCTATTATCAGGCTTTTAAAGAGAAAAATCTTTGTAGGCAATTTTTAAGTCCGATACTAGTATCCAAAAGTTGCTTAATTATAAAAAGTTAAACTTGTTATATCGATATTATATTTCCATAATTGATATTTTCTTATTTGTTTTAATTTTATTACTACGTATTTATCCTGGCACAATTGTTGTACTTTTAGATGGAGGTAAATATGAATAATTGATTTCTCGCCCGTCTTCGCCACGTCTGCGCCCGTCTGCGCCGGGCAGGCTGGGCAGGCAATGGCGCTACGAATTATTTATTTCACGCGGCGGCGCAGCGTTTTTAAATGTATTTTAATATGAAAGAAAATGATATATCAGATAGTATTTTGGATTGTTGTTTTAAAGTTCATAAAAATCTTGGGCCGGGTCTTTTTGAATCAGTCTATGAAGAAATACTTTCGTATGAGATGTCCGCTATTCATTTGATCTTTGAAAGACAAAAGGTATTTTCGCTCAAATATGGTGATATTGAACTAGATACTGCATTTAGGGCTGATTTTATCGTCGAGAAAAAAGTAATTGTTGAATTAAAATCAGTTGAAAAAATCTTACCTGTTCATAAAAAACAACTATTAACATATCTTAAAATCGCACAATGTAAGTTGGGACTGGTAATCAATTTCAACACTGAATTAATGAGAGACGGAATAACCAGGATAGTAAATAAATTATAATTTTTTTACATCTAAATTCATTTGACTTATTTATAAACCACGAAGCACACAAAGGACACGAAGATAAAAGAAATTAAAAATTAATAATTACGAATTGAGAATTTAAATATATTAATGTCATAATATTAGTACCTATTACTTCTCGTACAAATTCATAATTCTTAATTTCGATAAGATCTTCGTGTTCTTCGTGGTGAATAATTCATTTCATTTATAATCGCTGCGCCGCTGCGAGAAAAAGAAATAATGCTGAGTTTGTTTCTCACAGCGTCGTCGCCTGCCCGGCGAAGACGGGCGAGAAACAAAAATTAGATGGAGAAAGTTGATCATGTTGTCGAAAGTCCACAGCAGTGCCATTCACGGAATCGATGCCCATCTGGTAGATGTCGAGACCCATATGGAAGGCAATGTTCCTTCTTTCGGGATTGTCGGATTGCCCGATAATACGGTGCGGGAAAGCCGGGAGCGGGTCATATCCGCCATAAAAAATTGCGGATTCGATTTCTCCTATAACCACCGGATCACGATCAATCTGGCCCCGGCCAATCTGAAAAAAGAGGGCTCGGCCTATGATCTGCCCATCGCCATCGGGATCCTGGCCGCCCAGGGTGAAATCAGTGAGGAAAAGCTGGAAGATATCGTAATCCTGGGGGAACTGGCCCTGGATGGGATCCTCCGACCGGTTCGCGGCGCCCTCTCAATCGCGGTTGAAGCGAAGAAACGGGGTAAAAAAGGTATATTAATTCCTATCGGAAATGTGAAGGAAGCGGCGGTGGTTTCCGGTGGTCTGAATGTATATCCGGTTTCTACATTGACCGATGCTGTAAATTTTCTCAATAATATATTGCCGATAGATCCCTATCAGATGGACGTGAAAGAGATATTTAACCAGCATCAGCGATATGCCCTGGATTTTAAAGATGTGAAAGGGCAGGAACACGTCAAGAGGGCCTTAGAAGTAGCAGCTGCCGGCGGGCATAATATCATTATGATCGGTCCGCCCGGTTCCGGAAAGACCATGCTGGCCAAACGGTTTCCGACAATCCTTCCAAATATGACCCTCGATGAGTCTTTAGAGACGACCAAGATCCATTCTGTTGCCGGCCTGCTGCCCCCCGGTGAGGCCCTGGTAGCGATACGACCGTTTCGCTCGCCTCACCACACGGTGTCGGATGCGGCGCTGGTCGGTGGGGGTAAATTCCCCCGGCCCGGTGAGGTCAGTCTGGCCCATCACGGGGTTCTTTTTCTGGATGAATTGCCGGAATTCAAAAAAAATGTCCTGGAAGTTTTACGCCAGCCGATGGAGGATGCCCGGGTAACCATCGCCCGGGCCAGTCTCACTCTGACATATCCGGCTAATTTTCTGTTAGCGGCAGCCATGAATCCCTGTCCCTGCGGCTACTACTCGGACCCTGTGCATGAGTGTTCCTGCAACCCGGCGCAGATTCAAAAATATATGTCAAAAATTTCCGGTCCACTGCTGGACAGGATCGATATCCATGTAGAAGTTCCGGCGGTCAACTATAAGGATCTGGCCTCGGATCGGGAGGGTGAATCTTCCCTGCAAATCAGGGAGCGGGTGCAGATCGCCCGGAAAAAACAGACCGAACGCTTTAAAAATGAGAAGTATATTTTTGCCAATGCCCATATGCAGTCACGGGAAATACGACGCTATTGCCGGCTTGATGAGGAAGGGCAGTTAAAATTAAAAACAGCGATCAACAAACTGGGACTCTCGGCAAGAGCCTATGACCGTATCCTGAAGGTCTCGCGGACGATTGCCGACCTGGAGCAATCGGAAAGGATTCTGCCGGAACATGTGGCAGAAGCCATACAATATCGCACACTTGATCGGCAATTGTGGCTCTACTAATTGTACAGGAGTGGGAAAATTAATCAACACATTAGAAATTCCAAATAACAAGCACCAAATAACAAATAAATAACAATAACCGAAATTCCAATGATTTAAGAGGCAGGAATGCTAGGGAAACGTGTATATGATCTCGAGGAACGGACATTTGTATTTGCTAAGAATATTAGAATATTTGTAAAAACATTACCGAGAACAATAGCAAATTTTGAAGATAATAAACAACTGATTAGAGCTGCGGGTTCTGTTGGTGCAAATTATATAGAAGCAAATGAAGCGCTGAGTAAAAAGGACTTTTTGATGAGAATTAAAATCTGTAGAAAAGAATCGAAGGAATCAGTCTATTGGTTAATGCTAATACATGAAACAAATATTCTTGCTAATAAAAAGGAAGCGGTTGATTTAATTAGTGAGGCCACTGAATTAAAAAAGATATTTTCATCGATTATTACCAAGTCTACTTAAAAGCATGAAAAATTTGTTTTGATCATTGGTTATTCGATATTGGAAATTATTTGATATTTGGTGCTTGTTATTTGGAATTTATAACATGGATAACTTTGCGTCCTTGCGGTTAAAAAAAATTACTTCAATAATACCAGTCTTTTTGTCTCAACAAAACGCCCGGCGGTTAACCGGTAATAGTACATACCACTGCCTAATCCTGTGGCATCCCATTCTATGAGGATCAGCCGGGGCTGGTAAGGATCTTCTTAAGTGATAGCATCATACCGACACGTAAAAAGATCCCTTCGGGATGACATGAAATTATTAATTCCCAGTTCCGAGTTCCCAATTCCTCATATTTTTATTGTATATATGACCCGGAAACTTTTTATATTTACAGAGATATCAATGCTAAACATATAATCTTCACTAGGAATAAGAATTTTTCCTGAGGCGGGTGGATTGAAATACTGATTATAAATTCCAAATAACAAGCACCAAATAACAAATAAATCCAAATTTCGAAATTCCCTCCTATAGGCGGGAAGGCGAGGCAAATTTTAAATTAAAATAACTTAATTTCAGTCACTGAAAAAGACTTGTTGTATTTTGGTGATTTGGTATTGGGATTTATTTGGGATTTGGGAGTTGGTACTTGGGATTTCCCGATGAGTTGTCCGGAGGACGATATGTTTTATCGGGAGTACTTGTGATTTTCCGAAGGATGAAGGATGACATGAAATTTCTAATTCCCCCGATAAATGATGTCAACCTCCGGCTGACATATCGGGACTAAATCATCCAGGATTTAGCAAGAATCGAGTTCCTAATTCCTGAATAATCGTTGCGTTCTTTGCGTCCTTGCGGTTAATCTAGCTCTTTGTTTTAGTAAAATAATATTATGCTAAAGAAAATACTGATCATTATACCCATCATCCTTATTTTGCTCGTTGCCACGTTTGTGGTCCTGCACTGGCAGACGGACGTGGTTTCCGATCTTGCCAAGGATTTGATCAATAGCAGCCTGAAAGATATCGGCCACTTTGAATATACCTCCCTCTCCGGGGATCTGCTCAAGAATCTGATCATCAAAGATCTAACGATTACGTTGACTAACGGTGTACGGGTGAGGTCCAATTACCTGAAGGTTCGTTATTCCCTGGCTGCAGCGGTCAGCGGTCGCTTTCTTTTTGATACGATTTTGTTTGACTCTCTTTTTGTTTACATCCCACCCACTGTTTCCGGCGATACAACAACCGTTGCTAAGGAACCCGATAAAACCATGGAAGAAACCCTGGATGAGATCGCGTCCTCTATTCCCCTTAGAACTCTCCTGGAAAGCTTACCGGAACTGACCGTTAGTGACCTTAAAATTTCTTATGGTGAAGTGATGATCGCTGATCTGGATCGGACCTTTGATAATATAACGCTAAATATGCGTGCTCGTCATCGCCGGGAGTCCATTGAATTGAATATTGAAAAACTCAGTGGTACGGAGAGGAATTCCGGCTTCAGATTGGATCAGTTTCAGGTCCAGATCATAGGAAACAAAGATCGGATCAATTTGAATCGTCTGGAGATACAGACACCCCGATCGCAGATTCACGCCCATGCCGAGGTAACAATCGGTGACAGTCTATGGGTGATTCTGGGAATGGAGGACAATCATATCTCGGCCGCCGATATCAATTCTTTTACCATGGACCAGTTTGCCGACACCGGTTTTATAGATCTTACCCTGGATTTTGTTGGTCGTCTGAATCGCTTCTCGGCAAAACTGGTGGGCGCCGGGAGTCTGAATGCTTACCGGGCGGATAAAATGGTTGTTGATATCGATTACTACAAAGGTGATATTAACCTCCGGCGCGCCCTCTTTGTCAGGGATACCAGTCAGGTTGCTTTTACCGGAACGATCAGTGCCGGTCATAATGTATTCGATATGCATTTTAAACATATGGATCTGTTAAATTTTCAGACCACTTTAGTGTCTACCGACCTGAGCGGCACACTGTATTTAGAAACAAAGGTTCTGAATGATATATTTCGTGATGGTAAGGGGATGATACATATTTATCATTCATCCATAGATACAATGAAGATTGATACACTACGGATAGCCGTGAACGCCAAAGATCATCATATCAATTTTGTGAAACCATCATTCCTGAAATTGGGTACGAATTCAAGATTCACCTTTGAAGGCAATCTCAGTAAGGACAATCGGCTTGATTTAAATCTATCAACAGAAAATAATGTTTTGGAAACACTAACATCAGCCCTCAATCTGCCGCTAATGAAGGGTACCTTTGATGGTAACTTTTTCCTCACCGGTACGCTTTACGATCCTGATATGGAAATGTATCTGTGGATTCCGCACATTGAAAAAGATGCCTTTGTTCTGGATTCAATGATTTTACAAATTGATATCAAAAATCTTACCGGCAGACGTCAGGGTAGTGGATCGATAGTGTCCCCACACTGGCGATATGGTGACATTGAGATAACCGAGACTATTACCAATGTAGTATTTGACAGCAATCGGGTGATCCTGGATACCCTGCTTTTTGCCAATGATCAGAATTATATCTCCGGTACCGGTTATAGTGAAGTGAGAAATGACACCATTGATCTTGTTTTTGACTTTTTCCGCCTCAATTACCAAAATTCCTGGATTGAAAATGAGGAAGAACTCTTTTTTCGTTTGTCATCCAAGGAGTTCATCATTGAAAATGCCCGGTTTCTGGGATCCAATAATGGTTTGATCGATATCAGGGGTTACTGGGATCGTGTTAAAGATGAGATGGAGTTTGGCCTTGAGATGCAAGGTTTCAGTTTTGACCCGTTCCGGCAGTTTATGGATGACAAGTGGATTATTGCCGGTATCGTCGATGCTGACTTTGTTGTTAGCAATCCTCTGCGGGATCTCGAACTGGAAATGGAGATTCTGGGAAAAAATCTGGAGGTAAGGAAGGTTCCCCTGGGAAATATTCACTGCGATTTTAAGTATGCCCAGAATAAACTGTTTATCGATGAGTTTAAAATGACACAGGGATCATCAATCCTGGAAATGGATGGTGATATAGCCATGGAATTAAGTACAAGCGAAGGTAAACGTGAGGTAAATATACTGGAAGAAAGTCTGGCCGATGTCAGGATCTTGTGGAAAAATTTACATCTCGAAAATTATTCACATTTATTTGATTTAGCCCGGCCCGTAAAAGGGGAGGTATCCGGAAATCTATCCTTGGCCGGATCAATTACTGCCCCCAGAGGAAAACTTGTCCTGGATGCGAAAAATGTTTCCTACGAAAAATTTGTCAGTAATCGTCTGAATCTCAATGCTCATTTTAATCACGATTCTCTGGTTATTGACCGGGTGGATCTGGATCTGAATGATACTGATTTATCAGGGACGGGATGGCAACGGATCACCCTCGATCTTGATAAACTGGACTCGGTTTTTACCGGACACGACTTTCGACTGATAGTGGAGAGTAAAGATGACAATGTCAGTTTTATTGGAAATTTTCTCGACCAGGTAGAGCGGATTGAGGGTCCCTATGAAGCGGCCTTTACATTTGCGGGAATGATCAATCAACCATCGTTGGTGGAGGGATATTTTCGCCTGAATGAGGGAAAATTGATTCTTTCACGCATAAAAAATCCGATAACGGATATACAGATTGATGCTACCATTGAAAATTCACAGCTGGTTATTAATTCTCTTTACGGATATGCGGAGAAAAAGAAGGATTTTTGGGAAAGTGCTTATGGGGTAGTGAAGAGATTCTTCCGTTTGTTCCGCGGTCAAACCCGTAAGGAAGGAGAATTGTTCGCTGAGGGCACGATTAATCTGAAAGATGTTACACGGCCAAAACTCGATTTATCATTAAAGGCCTACCAGCTTTATCTCGATTATTTCGTTGAAAATACCAATTTTGTCGTATCAACCGAAGATCTAAGGATCCGGGGCAAAGATACGATTAGTGTGGAAGGTGACATTACCGTTGATCAGGGTAACTATATTGTTGATCTACCTAAACTTAGGAAAAATATATACTTAGCAAGTGCAGTACCTGAAAAAGACCGGCCCATTACCTGGAATCTTAATCTTTCGATGCCGGGAAATTTCAATATCAGTAGTTCAAAACTGGATTTATTGAACAATTTTAACCTGGAAATCATGGGAAATCTTCGCAGTATTCAGGAAGCCAATGCCCCGGCAACGGATCTGACCGGTCATCTGGAAATTATGTCCGGTAAGTATGGTTCCTGGGGACAAAATTTTACCGTTGGCACCGGAAGTATCGATTTTACTGATCCCAAGGTGATTAATCCTGATATTAATATCCGCGCGGAAAAAAAAGCAGGCGATTATTATGTAGAACTAACACTGACCGGAAACCTGGAAGAACTCAAACAGGAAATACAGATAAAAGATGAAAACGGCAATTATTTGACCAATCTCACGGATGAAGAAATCCTCAGTCTTGTCAGCCTTGGCAGAATAGATTTTAATGTCGCCGGTGCCGGGGAGAATGTCATCAGTACCTCAGTTGAAACAGCCATAGAACGTGGGGCTGAAGTTTTAACCGGATTAGATAATGTGGAAGTGGCATCAAATGATGGGGGAAAAATATTAGAGTTCCAGTCAATCTCATTGGGTAAATATCTCACCAACAATCTTTATGTGGAATATACCGGTATGTTTGGTTCCAGTTACGTTCCTTCGCCAAATCTTAGCTGGCAGTCAGGCAATCAAATCGGCATCGAATACCGGATAAATAAAAATTGGTCGGTTGACAGTCGTTTTATGAGAACACAGCGAGGAAATAATATATATAAAGTAGCGCTCGGTTGGAAGACTTCCTTTTAGTCCTGGTAACTTTCCAGTTGTTTTTAATCTAGTTTTTTCTCGAGCAGAGACTTAATAAAATCCCCCCTTAAAAAAGGGGGGTAGGGGGATGTTAAAAGCAATATTGCCTATGTTAAATTTTAAAGACAGGTTTCGATCCATATTTGTGCAGGTTTTAGCCATATTTTGTCTAAGCCATCCCTACGCCTTCGGCCAGACGCTGGAAATAACCGAAATTAAATTTAACGGGGTAAAATCCCTTGACACCGGGGATCTATTAGAATTGCTTCACTCCGAAGAAGGCGATGATTTTGATGCCCGCCTGGTAAAACTGGACAAAATTCTGTTGACCAATTACTATCGTACCCAGGGATTTTTAACCTTTTCTATTTACGACAGCCTGATCGTTGATAAAACAAAGGCAACAGTAAAGATCCTATACGATGTGACAGAAGGTCAACGCTATTATCTGGGAAGAGTTGAAATTAAAGGTAATAAATTATTCAGCGATGTGAAGATCATAAATACTTTCAATGGATTTATCCCGGGTAATCCCTTCGATGAGGGCGCCATCAAAGCTGCCAATCAGGCCCTGGAAGATCTTTATCATAACAATGGTAAACCATTTGTTAAACTGAATTTTGATTATGAAATTGAGAGTGACTCTCTGGTAGTCATCAAATGTTCGATCAAGGAAAATCAAACCGTCACCATAAAGGATATGGAATATGTGGGCTTGAATCTGGTGAAAAGTTTTATCATTTACCGGGAACTGTCATTAAAACGAGGCGATATTTACAGCAAGGAAAAATTGGCAAGATCTCACCGCAATCTTTACCGCACCGGTCTCATCGAGTATGTTCGTTTTGAACTAAAACCTACAGCGGAAGATTCAACGATGGCCATTCTTCTTGTTCAAATACAGGAAAAAGATCCCCGCTGGGTAGGAGTAAGTGTGGGCTTTACGCATGAAGATGAAGAATCTTATGGTAATAAACTTGAGTTTTCACTGGAGGGGGGGCACCGCAATCTATTCGGCACCGGACGGAGCATCAGCCTGCATCTTGTTCCCTCCCTGGCCTTTGATGTAAATACCAAAAAGGCGGTTAATCCTGACAATCATATTACCTTCATATTTGTAGAGCCCTGGATCGCTTATACACGAACACCGGGGGTGTTCCTTGTTGACTACCATCTGTACCGGCCCCTTAATAGTGCCGATTTTAATGCCCTTCGATTTAA
>CAZBBC010000007.1:0-1900 GCA_964489835.1 uncultured Calditrichota bacterium | reverse complement strand
TGATCTGAGCGGTTCCCTGGAAGCAAAACTGGTGACGGTGTTAGAAGAAGGTGAAATTGACACAACCCTGGTGGAGTATGCTAATCGTAATCAGGTGTACACAGTCTCTCTTCATGGGAAGAGAGATAATCGGAATAATTTTTTCAGCCCGACCAGTGGATCTTATACTGATTTAAGTCTTGGTTATTCTTATTCTGTCGGTAAGCTAGATGATGGTAGTATGGATATCAAGACCTATATAACGCTTATCTCTGCCTGGCGCCGTTATCAACCGCTGAAATGGAAGCCATTTAAAAAAAGAGAGGGTATCACCCTGGCGACACGAATAAAGGGAGGAGCACTGATCGAATTTGGACCAACAAAAGCGATTCCGATATCAGATCTGTTTTTCGCCGGGGGGGCGACCACCGTCCGGGGATATCAGGAACAGCTCTTAGGACCAACCACCTATGATGCTGAGGGTTTTAAATATAAGGCACTTGGCGGGAAATTAACTCTCCTGGCAAATGCTGAATTGCGTGTTCCCATCTGGTGGCTGTTTGTTAGTGAAATATTCCTTGATGCCGGTAATGTCTGGCGGGAGATCGATGATTTTGATCTCAAGGAGATAAAATTTTCCACAGGACTGGGTGTTGCTTTATTGACACCAATTGGTCCTGTCCGTTTTGATTATGGAATAAAACTCAATAAAATGGCATCGGACAGATCACCGGATGCTTTTCATTTCGGGCTCTATTTTGCTTTTTGATTTTTGCACTTAATTCAGGGAATAAATATTTCTCAATAATATAGGAAAAAATAACCACAGAGCGCACAGAGTATTTTTATTTTATTTATAATCAAATAGTTAAAAGTTATTTTATTAGATAACCTGATTAATTCATGAATTTTAGATCTATCATATGGCGACAATTAAGTCTCCCCTTAAAAAAGGGGACTAAGGGGTTGTAAAACATTGATATAATTTATAATAGTACGTTTAAAACATCCCCCTAACCCCCTTTATTAAGGGGGAATTAAATTATTGATTATATTGCACTTATGTAACAATATACAGGGTAAAACTTCTAATCATTATATAATTACCTCTGTGGCTTTTTTAATACTGTTGAATAACGAAGGAGTTTATATGTTGAATCACATCTGGTTTGCGATGATTGCCCTGGCCATTGTTATTGCTGCGGGAAGTGATATTTATGATGAATTACTGGCCCCTGAAACGGAAATAAAAGAAGAAGTACGAAATTTGAATGAGGATACCAAACTCGGGCGTGTGACCAGCGCGGCGTTGGAAGGTGCCGGTACGGCGGTTGAGATCGCGATTGGCCTGATCGGAATCATGGCGCTCTGGCTGGGGGTAATGAAAGTTGCCGAAGAGGCCGGCCTGACTAAAGTAATTGCTCGAATCGTTCGGCCGCTCACCCATTGGCTTTTTCCTAAGATACCGGAAGATCATCCGGCGATTGGGGCGATGATTATGAATATCGCCGCGAATATGCTCGGTTTGAGTAATGCGGCAACACCCTTAGGTCTGAAAGCCATGGAAGAATTGGATACATTGAATCCGAAAAAAGGTGAGGCGACGGATGATATGTGTACTTTCCTGGTTATCAATACCAGCGCCATCACTTTGATACCGGCGACAGCCATTGCCATCAGAGCTTCCCTTGGATCATCGAATCCGCAAATGATTATTATACCGTCGATCATCGCCGCCACCTGTGCCACAATTGTAGGAATTGCTACGGTGAAATTTATTCAGGCTTTTAACCGAAGAAAAAATAAAAACAAAACCACAGAGATCACAGAGAGGAGTGAAGAGTAAATTCTTTAAGTCAATAAATATTAACCTGAATTATTCATGAATTTTAGATTTATCAAATAGCGACAATAAAGTTTC
>CAZBBC010000006.1:78963-89711 GCA_964489835.1 uncultured Calditrichota bacterium | reverse complement strand
GTTAATTATTAAAATCATGATCCAACTGATAGTCCAAAACAGTCCCCTATTCATTATTTTCTCCTAAGTTTCTCTGTGGTTGTATCTTTTAATCCCATTTTTTATTTTTTCATCCACTATAATTGTGTCTGGCCTACATTTTGTTTCTCGTTTTATCTTACGGGATAGTTTAAATTATAATTTCGCAAATTTTCAGTAAATCTTCCAACCTTAAGACTGAAAATCTTTTGCTTGGTGCACAGGGTGTCGGCCAAATTGCAGGTCCGGTTTTCCTCTGGATTTATGCGTTGTCATTATATTAAAAAATATTTAAAATAACCTTAAACAAAATGGACAATGAACTATTTGACTAAGCAATAAAGATGAGACTCACTGATGATTATTAAAATTCCAGTTATTGCTCTATTAATTATATTAATCTTCTCTGTAAAAGGAGAAGCCCAACTGGTAACACCCCGGCATACCAAGGAAAAAACATGTTTCCAGATTTATGCTCCCTGGCGGGCTGAATATGATGTACGTGCCGATGTAGCCATTGTCTATGGTATGACGGATAATTTTACTGATCGTGTGCGTGTCTGGAAAGAATGCGGGTATGGTATTCATTTTATGACCGGCATCGCCTGGGGTGGTTACCAGGATTATTTCACCGGAAAATTTGACGGTAAAACCCATAGGGAGGACGGACAGGTAGACCGTGAAGGCAACATTATCTGGCATGGTCCCGATGTACCTTATGTGGTTCCTTCCAAAACCTATCTCAATTATATCAAATCTCTGGTTAAAAGTGCCATTGATGCAGGTGTTACCGCTATTCACCTGGAAGAACCGGAATTTTGGGCTAAGGCCGGCTACAGCGAGTCTTTTAAAAAAGAATGGTATCAGTATTATGGCTTTCCATGGATGGCCCAGCACCAGTCCCCGGAGGCGACATACCTTTCATCAAAGCTTAAATATCATCTCTATTTCGAAGCCTTAAAGGAGGTGTTTCTATATGTTAAAGCCTGTAGCGAAGCCAAAGGTATCCGGATAAAAGGATATGTGCCCACCCATTCATTGATTAATTATTCGGCCTGGCGCATTGTCAGTCCTGAAGCAAGTCTTGCCGCTCTTCCGGGCATGGATGGTTATATTGCGCAGGTATGGACAGGTACCTCCCGCACGCCCACTTACTTTAACGGGGTAATGAAAGAGCGGGTATTTGAAAATGCTTACCTGGAATACGGATCGATGATATCGATGACAGCTCCGACCGGGCGTAAGATGTTTTTTCTCACTGATCCGGTAGAAGACCGTCCGCGCACGTGGGATGACTATAAACGAAATTATCAGGCGACTTTTATTGCCCAACTGATGTATCCCATGGTTGACAACTACGAGGTGATGCCCTGGCCGGATAGAATATATCTGGGAAAATTTAAACTGGAAAATAGTGAACAAAAACAGGGTATATCAAAATCATACGCGACTCAGATGCAGGTAATGGTCAATTCTTTAAACCAGATGCCGAAATCCGAAATAGCAATCAGCGGTACACAGGGTATCGCGGTTCTTTTATCAAATTCGATGATGTTCCAGCGTTTTCCCACCCATAAAGAATATGAGGATCCCCAGCTCTCAAATTTTTATGGTATGGTCATGCCCCTGATAAAACGCGGTATTCCGGTAAAGACCGTGCACATGGAAAATCTGCTTTATTCTGCAGCTCTCCAGGATGTAAAAGTTCTGATCATGAGTTATGCGAATATGAAGCCGCTTTCTGCGGCATATCATTTAAAACTGGCAGATTGGGTAAAAAATGGCGGCGTATTAATTTATTACGGACGTGATAATGACCCTTTTCAAGAGGTGAAAGAGTGGTGGAACAGTAACGGGAACCTTTACAAAGCGCCTTCAATCCATCTGTTTGAACAGATGAACATTCAACCCAGGGAAGGGAAAGAAAAATACGGTTATGGGCAAGGCAGCGTTTATGTCATCCGCCAGGATCCAAAAGAGCTAATTCTGAAGCCTACTCATGATCAATCCTTCATCAATGTGGTAAAGCATGCGTATGAAACAAATGCTTCGGGTGGAACTATTGAATTTAAAAATCATTTTTATTTACAACGTGGAGCGTTTGATATTATTGCGGTCATTGATGAGTCCAAAGATTCCGATCCGTTCCGCATCAACGGGCCGGTTATCGATCTCTTTAATCCGGAATTGCCTGTCTTGATGGAGAAAATAGTACAGCCCGGAGAACAGGCCTATCTTTACAATATGAAAAGGATAAAAAATGAACAAGATCCGCAGGTGCTCTGTGCTGCCTCCAGGACCTATGAGGAAAAAACCACAGATAGAAGCTACTCATTTATCAGCAAAAGTCCTTCGGGAACCTGGAATGTGATGCGTATCCTGTTGCCGGCCAAACCAAAAATGGTGATTTTAACTGACCATCTCATTAAAAATGAATCCCGCATAAGTACCGCGTGGGACGAGAAAACCAGGACCTGCCTGCTCCAATTTGAAAACAGCAGTGAGGGGCATCGGGTAGAGATAAAGTGGTAACCGGCCCTCTTGTCATTGCAGAAAAAGGAGATTGTTGATGGATAAAATCATAGTTGCTTCCGTTCAATTTAATCACAGACCAGGAGAAAAAGCCCACAATCTAGATCAAATTACAGCGTTTGTTGAACATGCGGCGGATAATAAAGTAGATTTGATTGTTTTTCCGGAGATGTGTATCACCGGTTATTGGCATGTGAGAAATTTATCAAAGCAGGAAATTGTGTCATTATCTGAACCAGTTCCTGCAGGTCCCTCTACTGAACAACTCTTAGCACTATCCGCCAAATATGACATGACTATTGCGGCAGGATTGATAGAAATCTCCGAGGATGAAAAATTGTATAATACCTATGTGGTTGCAATGCCGAATGGACGGACCGCTTTTCACAGAAAACTTCATTGTTTCATAAGTGAGCATATGGAGAGTGGTAATGAGTTTACCATTTTTGAAATGCCACAAGGCATCAAAATTGGTATTCTTATCTGTTATGATAACAACATTATTGAAAATGTGCGAATCACCGCCCTAAAAGGAGCAGAGATCCTTCTTGCTCCGCATCAAACCGGTGGATGTCACAGTCCAAGTCCACGATGTATGGGAACGATTGATCCAGAACTTTGGCATAACCGGAAGAAAAATCCCGATGCTATAGAATCGGAGTTCCGGGGGCCTAAGGGAAGAGATTGGCTTATGCATTGGCTACCGGCACGCGCACATGATAATGGCATGTTCATTATTTTTAGCAACGGTGTTGGTATAGATGATGATGAAGTAAGAACAGGAAACGCAATGATCATTGATCCCTATGGAGATGTGCTTGCAGAAACATGCAAGGCAAAGGATGACATTGTAATAGCAGAACTTGACATGAGTGTACGTGACCGGTGTACAGGAAAACGATGGATCACAAGTCGTCGTCCTGATTTGTATCATTCTTTGTGTGAATATACAGGAAAAGAAAAAGATACCAGAAAAGTCCGCTTTTCTTTTAATGATAATGATAATACAATCCGATAATAAAACACACAAACCTCAGATGATAAATAAAATCCTGCAAGACAGGCAGCATATGATAAGGAGTAAATGATATGGACGATGTTAAAATTCTACCTGCAGAAAAGATCGGGAAAGAATTTGTTTCCAAAGAGTTCATTCTAAAAGGCAAAAATGAATATTATTATCGAAATCTTCAGTCTTTATGGCCGGAGAAACGCTGGCGTCAATTAACTTCAGATGAAGTTGAAAGACTGGTAAAGAATAATAATACAGCGGACAATTGGGATGATATTGTGGTAACTGATCAATTTAATCCGAGACGCATCAAAAATAGCGAGTTCTATGGTCTGGTGCGTATTGGAAGTATACAGAATGCTGTCCTTGAACATCATGATTTAAACCTTGCGGTAGGTATCACCAATAGTGTGATTATCTCCTGTGATATCGGGGATAATGTGGCTATTCATAACGTAAGACATCTTGCCCATTACATTATCGGTGACCGTTGCATGCTGTTTAATATTGATGAAATGCATACGACTGATCACGCGAAATTTGGTAACGGCATCATTAAGCAGGGTGAACCGGAAAAGGTTCGTGTATGGCTTGACCTGATGAATGAAACGGGTTGTCGCAGCATTCTTCCTTTTGACGGAATAATTACAGCTGATGCTTATCTCTGGGCAAAATACAGAGATGATAAGGCTTTACAAAAAAAATTAATACAAATCACTCAGAATAATTTCGATGCACATCGCGGTTATTATGGAATCATTGGAAATCAATGTGTCATTAAAAATTCCCGGATCTTGAAAGATGTAAAGGTCGGGGAGCACTGCTACATCAAAGGCACAAATAAATTAAAGAATCTTACCATCAATTCTTCTGAAGATGAACCGACACAGATCGGTGAAGGTGTGGAACTGGTCAACGGTATTATCGGGTATGGCTGCCATATTTTTTATGGATGCAAAGCTGTCCGGTTTATTTTAGGCAATAACTCCAATTTGAAGTATGGTGCAAGGCTGATTAATTCATTTCTTGGAGATAACTCGACGATTTCATGCTGTGAAGTGTTGAATAATTTGATTTTTCCGGCACACGAACAGCATCATAATAATTCATTCCTTGTCGCCAGTGTTGTGATGGGGCAGAGTAATGTGGCTGCAGGGGCGACCATCGGTTCCAACCACAACAGCAGGTCTAATGATAATGAAATACAGGCGGGTCGGGGATTCTGGCCGGGATTATGCAGCAGTGTTAAACATCCCTGCCGGTTTGCTTCCTTTGTTTTATTATCGAAAGCAGATTACCCGGCCGAACTGGACATTCCTTTACCATTCTCGCTGCTAAATAATAATCCGGCTAAGGATCGGTTAGAAGTGATGCCGGCTTTTTGGTGGTTATATAATATGTATGCCCTGGCCAGGAATTCCTGGAAATTTATGGATCGCGATATACGTGAGCATAAAATACAGAATATAGAATTTGATACCCTCGCACCGGATACCATAGAAGAAATTATCACCGCCCGGCAGTTATTGGAAATTTGGACCGCAAAAGCCCATCATCGGACGCAGGATAAATCAACGAAAGCGATAAGTGAAAGAGCGTTAATTACATTGGGAAAGAAACTTTTATCTGGGGTTGAAGAATCGATTAATAAATTAGAAATCCTTGGCGAAAACATGGAAAAATCCTTCCGGAAAGTGGTTATCCTTAAAACCTATAAAGCTTATCATGCTTACGGTGATATGATCCTTTATTATGCAGTTAAGAATATAATCCAATATATGTTAAACAATAAGACAACTAATATTAGATCTGTCAGAGATGCCTTAAAAGGGAGTCGTGAAAAGGAATGGATAAATCTTGGAGGACAGCTTATTCTGGAAAAAGAAGTGGATAAACTGCGGTCCAGCATTGGATCGGGAAAGCTGAAGACCTGGAAAGAGATTCATAAAAAATATGACATCCTTTGGAAAAAATATCCGCTTGAAAAACAAAAACATGCCTATGCTACGCTCTGTCTGATTTCAGACTCAAAGGTCTTATCCAAAGAGCAATGGTTAAAAGCGTTGGATAGTTCAGTGAAAGTTCAGGAATTTATAAGAGACCAGGTCTATATATCAAGGAAAAAAGACTATGATAATCATTTTCGTCAGGCAATATTCAGAAACAAGGACGAAATGACTGCAGTTATCGGAACGATCGATGATAATAGCTTTATTAAACAGGTGCGTGAGGAAACAGAAGTATTTAAAAAATTGGTTTTGCAAATAAAAAAGAGGGGATAGAATTACAATTAACCACCTATTTTTACTTAAAAGGAATGAGTATGAATCTCACAGACTCAAATTATTCAAAATTTGCTTTAGTTCAGGAAATGATGGACACCGTTCGTATTGTGAAAAATTTCGACGTCAATCGAACCAAAAAAGTATCCAAAGAAATTAATACTATCGGAAAACTTTTTCTTACCGGTGAAGGATCCAGCCGGTTATTTCCGGCTAAGAATGCCATTCGCAGAGCGCTGACTATGGGTTTGGATCTGCAGGTTGTTACCGATGGGTCCAGGCAGGCGGCTCAATATGATCTGTCTAAATTTGCTGTTTTTTGTGCATCTAATTCCGGTAGAACAAAAGAGGTGGTCTTGCTGGCGAATAAATTAGCGGGGATCGGGAATGACAATCGTTACGGACTTTCAGCCAACAAGGATACGCTTTTAGAAAAAGCCTGTAAAGAGACTTTTGTTTTAGGTTGCGGATGGGAACAAGCGGTTGCTGCAACAAAAAGTGTCATTGAACAAGCTCTTTTTTATGAATCAATTCTATGGCATATCAATCATAAAAATACTTTTGCATCTAATCCCGGATTAGACGCTAAAATCGAAGAAGCACTAACCATGCCGGTCGATCCGGCTATTATCGATGCGGCGATAAAAGCCCCAACCATTTATTTCGCAGGATACAATGATGGTGTTGCCGAAGAATTAACCTTAAAAACCAATGAAATAACCAGGAAAAAATCGGATTACCTTGAAGGAACCTACGCGGCACACGGTATCGAAGAAGTGCTGGATGCCGATGATATCATTTTTGTCATCGATCCCATTGATGAAGAAATGGATAAATTCCAGGAAGTATTGGTTGACGGCGTCGGCCTTAAGGTCGTGGCTTTTTCCGTAAAAGATACACCTTTCACAACGATTAAAATCCCGGACGCCGGTGATCTGAACGCTTATGTATTTTTAAGTGCCGGATGGAACCTCTTGGTCGAAATAGGATTAGCCTCAGGTATTGATCTTGATAAACCGCAACGAGCCAGGAAAGTAGGAAATGAGTTTATCGGGTAGGATTTTTAATTGTCTTAATACGGTACCTGCCGTTAGTAATGTTGCCATCGGAATCCGTTCCTAAAAGATACACCAGCCACAGTAAAAACCCTGTAAAAGCAACTGCGGGAAACCTCAAATCACTTTCCAATGTCCGTGGACATCACCCTTTTGTATCAACAGGAGTTATTGCCGGCAGGCCTGCCAAGATTTTTATTAGTGATCGAACGATTCTTGAAATTAAACACCTGCCGCTGAAACTGTTTCCGAATAATTTTGTATCATATTAAAAACAAAGAAGAAAATAATATTTAACCGGGGGAGTATTATATGAAAAGCATGATTTTTATATTTCTTATATCCATTTATTCTATGCTAGGTTGCAGCAATCCATCTGAATCAAAATATGACCCGCCTTCGGATCATACCATTAGTAAAGATGGCGCCATGCACAAAAGTGGATTGAATGATCCTGAGACAAACTGTGTAGCTTGTCATGGCTCGGATTTAAGAGGAGGCACCGCCGGGGTATCCTGTTATGACTGTCATGGAAAGAAATGGTAAAACCATGAAAAAAACTTTTTAAACTAGGTCTTCACATTTCTCAATGTTTTATTGATGCACATTTCGAAATTTTTGTAAATTTCCTATTAATCATCCAATGATCTGTTTTTCATACTCGGATCGCAGTTTAGGAGATAAAACATCATGCAAAAATTTGTTTCCCGGTACGCTGTATATTTAATTTTTTTAAATTTTATTAGTGGTTTTGCAATGGGCATACAGAACCATGATACTACATTGATTCATGGCGAACAGGAGATGGTCATAAACTGGATGAGCAGGCATCTGACCACTCGTCCCGCACCGTTTTTTTCGTTTCTATATGATGAGCAAAAATCTTCCACTTTCCTGTTAGATTGGAAAATTGATCTTACTCAAAAGATAATCGATCGAAATAAAACCCGGTATATTTTGACCTTTACCGACCCCGGAACAAAATTGATCGTACGATGCATTGGTACTGCTTTTTCAGATTTCCCGGCAATAGAATGGATACTGGAATTTCAAAATTCTGGCGGGGAGAATACACCGATTCTTGAAAATATACAAGTCGCGGATGTTCGGCTATTTAGCGCGAAAAACGAAAAATATATTTTGCATCATGCGCTCGGCAGTAATCATGAAAAAAATGATTTCGCGCCGTTGATGGATGAAATCAAATCCGATACTGAAATTATCCTGGCGCCAAAAGGCGGGCGTTCTTCAGATGAAACAGCCTTGCCCTTTTTTAATATTCAAGCGGAAAAGAAAGGAGTGATGGTTGGCATCGGCTGGACTGGGCAGTGGCAGGCCGTTATAAAAGGTGATGATAAAGAAAGTATCATTCTTCAGGCCGGTATGGAAAAGACGCACCTTAGACTTCATCCGGGTGAAAAAATTCGCACGCCGCGCATCCTGCTACTTTTCTGGCAGGGACAGGATCGTTTGCGGGGACACAATTTACTGCGTCAGTTTATCCTGGTCCATCATACACCGCATCAAAACGGTAACCCTGTCACCGGACCGTTGGCCTGCAATGGCGGTGCTTTCATGTTTAACGAATTTACCTTAGCGACGGAACATAACATGATTGCCCTGGCCGAACGTTATCAGCAGTTTGGCCTTCAAGCAGAATATTGGTGGATCGATGCCGGCTGGTATGGTGGTATGGATTGGCACCATGGGGACTGGTATCCCAATGTGGGCAACTGGTACATGAGGGAAGAACATTTTCCCAATGGACTTCAACCGGTTTCGGATGCAGTCAATACAATGGGTATGAAACTTATCCTGTGGTTTGAGCCTGAACGCGTTTACCGCGGAACCTGGTTGGATCGGGAATATCCCGATTGGATCATCAAAAGGAAACCAGATGATACGAACGGTATATTCAATCTCGGAAATCATGAGGCAAGGAAATGGCTAACAGATTATATTTCCAGCAGGATTGAAGAAAACGGCGTCGGTCTGTACCGTCAGGATTTTAATATCCGGCCTCTGGAGTATTGGCAAACTGTCGATGCGCCGGATCGCCAGGGCATGACGGAAATTCGCTATATCGAAGGTCTTTATTCTTTCTGGGATGAACTGTTGGAAAGGCATCCGGATTTGATTATCGACAATTGTGCCAGTGGCGGAAGACGCCTGGATCTGGAAACAATCTCACGCAGCATCACGTTGTGGCGTTCCGATTATAATTATACTGAACCTACCGGGCGGCAGAACCACACCTATGGGTTGTCGCTGTATTTGCCATACCACGGCACCGGATGCACGGTTCCCGATATTTATGTAGCACGTAGCACCTACGCCAGTTCCATGGTCACCGGCTGGAATCTTTATGCCGATAATTTTCCCAAAGACCAGGCCGGATATATTTATGCTGAATATAAAAAGATCCGCCCCTTTTTTCAGGGTGACTTTCATCCCTTAACCGAATATACCACCCAGCACAACAAAATGATGGCTTATCAATTCCATCGCCAGGATTTGAACGCGGGAATGGTTTTTGTCTTTCGGCGCCCCCAGAGCGGAGAAATTACCTATCATATTCAATTACATGGTTTATCCGACGAAGCAAATTATGAATTATTCTATGAAAATGATGGAGCCCTTTCTGTAAAATCCGGCAGGGAGTTAAAGAAGGGCCTAACCGTAAGAATGGTTGAAAGACCAGGCTCTTTGTTGATCACTTATCGTAGAATCGATGTTGATCAGGGGAAGTAGATCGCATCTCAGTCGGATAGACATAAGCCATGGGGATCATACCGCCACGCAGCAATACAGCATTTTTGTTAAAGATTATTCAGACACATATTTCACAATGTTTGATGTACGAAAATTATTTTGAGCGTATTTTAATTGTTTTGCAGGTATATTGTATAAAACAGAATGTTTGGTGAATTTTATGGATTTAAATCTTGCAGTATTAATAGACGGTGATAATATACCTTCTGCATATGTGAAGGAGATGATGGAAGAAATTGCTAAGTATGGCAATCCTACCATAAAAAGAATTTATGGAGATTGGACAAACCCCAAACTATCAAAGTGGAAGAATATCCTTCTGGAAAATGCAATAACACCAATTCAACAATATGGATATACAACAGGAAAAAATGCGACTGATTCCGCCATGATTATTGATGCGATGGATATTCTATATTCAGAAAAAGTTAATGGTTTTTGCCTGGTTTCCAGCGACAGTGATTTTACCCGTTTGGCCACAAGGCTTCGCGAAGCCGGGATGAATGTAATTGGAATTGGCGAGAAAAAAACACCGGATCCATTTATCGTTGCTTGTGATAAATTCATTTATCTTGAAATTCTTAAATACCAACCTGAGGGAAGTGAATCGGAATTTACCAAGAGCGGCTCCACATCAAAAAACAATATCGATATAATAACACCAAAGGTAATTAAACTGATTTCGTCTACTATCTCCGATTTGGCGGATGATGATGGTTGGGCTTTTTTAGGAGATGTTGGAAATCTTCTCCAGAAAAAGCAACCAAATTTTGATTCCAGAAACTATGGCTTCCAAAAGTTAACACCCTTGATTAAATCAATTAAGAAATTTGAAATTGATCAACGTGAAAGTCCAAAGGGACGATTTAAGCTAATTTATGTAAAGAACATCTGAATAGTTATCAATAATTTTCCAATCTTAACCTTTTTTGAAATGTTCCTTGGTGAACTTATAAAGCAAATTGCTAGGTTTGACCCACCGATTATTCAACTTGAACCCAGGAAATGTATTTTCCGTATCTATCGTGATACCCGCTTTTCCAAAATCAAAACACCCTATAAAACAAATTTTGGTGC
>CAZBBC010000006.1:75139-78863 GCA_964489835.1 uncultured Calditrichota bacterium | reverse complement strand
TATTATATTCATCTCGAGCCAGGAAATTCATTTCTTGCCGGTGGGGCATATCTTCCCCCGGCACCGTGGCTTAAAGCAATCAGAGAGACGATAGCTCATCATGGTAATGAATTCACCCAAATCTTAAATGATAGAAGTTTCAAAAAATACTTTAATGAGATAGAAGGTGATCAATTAAAAACAAAACCTAAAGACTATCCCGCTGACCATCCGTTCATTGATTTATTGAGATATAAAAGTTTTTTGGCGGTTCATAAAGTAAGTGATGCCGATGCAATCTCAGCACAATTATTACCTCATTCAGCCAATGTTTTTAAAGCGCTCAAACCATTTGATGATTTTCTTAATAGAGCCCAGGATTAAAGTACCTTAAATTTTGCTTTTAAGGTAAAATCTTTTTATTCTATCCTTGTAAAGTATCAAACGGTATAGTCCTTTCCCTCAAATATAAAAAGTTATACTGCGCGGTTTAGTGTCCCCGCGAGTGTATTGATGTGATTACTTATAGTTAGTATCATATGATACTGCGACATATATTTTTCGACAGGATCACAGGATTTACATGATATATTTTTTTATTTAACGTATTGTTTTTTATTATTCTGTGTTTTTCTGCGTGATTCCGTGGTGAATAATTTAGGTTAGTTACGATATCCTGAGTATTAAGCTAGATATCTTTATAATAGGAGAATGGTGTTGTGAAAACAAAAAACATTTATTTTGGTGTGAAAAATTTTATAATCATAACGTTATTCATACTATTTTCTCTTCCGATCATATATTCTGTTCATGGTGCAGAATCAACCGCTATTAAAAATTTACGTTGTGAATACCGGGTCAATCCACAGGGGATTGATGTTTTAACACCACGTCTGAGTTGGGTAATGGACTCGGATCAACGTGGACAGAGGCAGACAGCCTATCAGATTTTAGTGGCAACTACGTCTGCAAACTTGTCTAAGGATATCGGCAATGCCTGGGACAGTGGTAAAATTCTTTCCTCAAAATCCACCCATATATATTATGAAGGAACTCCTCTGCAGAGTGACCATCAATATTTTTGGAAAGTACGTGTCTGGGATAAAGACGGGCAGAAATCTACCTGGAGTACACCCGCTTTCTGGTCTACCGGTCTGCTTAAGGAAACCGATTGGGAGGCCCAATGGATCGGTCTTGATAAGCCAGTTGGTGAGGATAATCCGGATCCGGAACAGCGGCGTCTTTCAGCAAGAATGCTGCGAACAGAATTCAAGATCACCAAAAATGTTAAACGGGCGACCGCCTTTGTCTGCGGGTTGGGATTGTATGAACTATATCTTAATGGAGAAAAAATTGGTGATCAGGTTCTCTCCCCAGGATTGACCGAATACAATAAACGGGCTTTTTATATGACCTTCGATGTAACAAAGCAATTGAAACGGAAGGACAATGCTGTCGGCGTCATTCTGGGCAATGGCCGTTATTTTGCTCCCCGTACCGGTGAACCCACAAATACCCGCACTTATGGATATCCCAAATTACTCATGCAAATTAATATTCATTTTAGCGATGGTACGTCAACCGCGGTTGTGAGTGATGATCAATGGAGATTGTTTACAGACGGGCCGATCCAGGCCAATAATGAATATGACGGCGAGATTTATGATGCCCGAAAAGAGGTTGGTTACTGGAATCAAACAGGTTTTAATGATTCATCCTGGCAAAAGGCAACGTTAGTTTCGAAGCCGGGAGAGAAATTGGTAGCGCAGATGAATGAACCGATCAAAGTGATGAAAACGATCCGGCCGGTGGCTGTGTCTGAAGTGAAACCAGGTCTATTTGTTTTTGATATGGGACAGAATATGGTTGGTTGGGTACAGTTGAAAGTGAAGGGAGAAAGAGGAACACAGGTTTTTCTGAAATTTGCCGAGGTTCTTCGGGATGACGGTATGCTTTTTATGGATAATATCCGTGGCGCGAAAGTGACCGATATCTATACCCTGAAAGGTGTTGAAACCGAAATCTGGGAGCCGCGATTTACCTATCACGGATTCCGCTATGTTGAAATGCGGGGCTTTCCCGGTACTCCCGATCTCTCAACCATTGAGGGACGGGTCGTTTATGATGCCGTGGAAAATACCGGCACCTTCAGCTGCTCTGATGTCCTGATCAATAAAATATACAATAATGCGGTTTGGGGTATCATGGGCAATTATCGCAGTATCCCTACTGACTGTCCCCAGCGCGATGAACGCCAGGGTTGGCTGGGTGACCGATCGGTGGAGTCAAAAGGGGAGAGCTATATCTTTGATATTTCTAAACTGTATAATAAATGGTTGGTTGATATTCAGGATGCGCAGCGTGAAAGTGGCAGTATACCCGATGTCGCTCCCTCTTACTGGCCTTTTTATAATGATAATACAACCTGGCCCGGTTCCTATATTATTATACCGGCGATGCTCTATGATCACTATGGAGATTTAAATACCATACAACGGCATTATCCCAGTATGAAGAAATGGATCGAATACATGAGCCAGTATTTGAATAATGGCATTATGCCGAAAGATAATTATGGCGATTGGTGTGTGCCGCCGGAAGATTTAACTTTTATTCATACCAATGATCCGATGCGAACGACCAGTGGCGAATTTATCGGAACAGCCTACTTTTTTCACGAATTGCAATTAATGGCCCGCTTCGCCAATCTTTTGAATAAAACATCGGAGGCCGAGGGTTTTCAGGATCTTGCTCAAAAGATGCGAAAGGCCTTTAATGAAAAATTTTTAAATACAGACAATATTCAGTACAGTAACAACTCTCAAACATCAAACGTTCTTGCCCTGGCCTTTGGTCTGGTTCCGGACAATTACCGGGGTAAAATATTTGAGAATCTTGTCGCAAAAATTCTGGGAGAAAGTGAGGGTCATGTGGGAACCGGACTGATCGGTTGTCAGTGGCTGATGCGGATTTTGACAGCCAATGACCGGGCGGACATCGCTTATACCCTGGCATCACAAAATACCTATCCCAGCTGGGGATACATGGTTGAACATGGAGCGACAACGATCTGGGAGTTGTGGAATGGTGATAAAGGTGATCCCGGTATGAATTCACACAATCATGTGATGCTGCTGGGTGATCTCATTACCTGGTTATATGAAAATCTGGCCGGAATCAAGCCCGATCCTGATAATCCCGGGTTTAAACATATCGTTATGCGCCCGGAAGTCACTGGTCATCTCAATTTCGTCAAAGCCTCTTACCGGTCAATCAGCGGTTTAATTAAAAGTGAGTGGCAAATGGAGAACAATAAATTTCATTGGGATATCTGTATTCCGGCAAATACAACCGCTACGATTTTTGTGCCGGCAGATCCCGAAGGTATCGTTCGTGAAAGCGGCCGGTTGGCTTCAGATTCACCAGGCGTCCGTGAAGTGCGCCGGGAGGAAAACCGGGCGGTTTATGAAATCGAATCGGGCCGGTATACCTTTACCTCGGATCGTTTCAAAATTAAAACATTTGTTCCCTATGTGGCTTCACCTGAAATCAGCCCGTCAGATACCATTGTTACCATCCCTGCTGAGATACTGGTAAATATAAAATGTAAAACAAAAGGGGCTGACATCCACTATACAACCAAGGGTCAGGAAGTCAATGATTCTGCTCCGATATATAAACATCCCTTTCATATTGCGGAAAACACAACCGTGAAGGCAAAAGCCTTTAAAAAAGATTATCACCC